>JBLHPP010000105.1:0-7919 GCA_047624385.1 Crocinitomicaceae bacterium | reverse complement strand
CCGCTGACAATGCAGTCGCCAACAGAGATGCCACCACGGTAGTTACCAGCAAAATGGATGCCTGAGAACTTGCGCTCGCATTGTTCGATTTGCTCGAGAATCGAGCTGTAGCCAATGTTGACCTGAGGAATCGCTTTTTCCCATCGGACAAGGCTAGTGAAGACTGGACTACCCTCGATACCAAGGAGGCGACGGAGTTCATCCATAACTGAAGCTTTCATCGCGCTTTCGCTCATTTTAGCGTATTCGGGAGTACGTGAGCCGCCGAGCATGACATTGATGGCGACACAGTCGTCTGGTGCTCTGCCCGGAAAAAGTGTGGTGGTGAAGAGTGCTCCGAGAATCTTTGATTTCTCGTTGAGAGCATTGAGCATGCCGAAGCCGTCTAGCGGATGCTTCACCTGGCTACGCTTGAAGCCCAACATCATCGAGGCTACTGGTGGGTAGTCGAGGTTCGGGACTCTGGAGATTGCATCTAGAACTGCCTTCTCTAACGGTAGGTCTTCTAACTTGTGCGCAGGCACAGTAATGATGATATCGCTAAAGGAGCCTTGACCCGTGGTTCCATTGTTGCCTTTCCAGTCGATATGCCAGCGTTTGGTTTTCTTGTTGTAAGAAATCCCACCTAGCTTGGTGTCGAGGAAGAGGGTGCCTTCTTCCAGAATAGCGGCAATCCCCTTGGGCAGTGATTCCATGCCATCCTTGAAAGAGATTATTTCGCGCTTAGCCAGCCGGTTTGTATCGCCCTTGCCTTTTTTGATTTCGCGAGCAGTCTTGCGCATCCCTTTGAAAAGTGACCCGTGGTCTTGCTCGAGAGCAAAGAGACGTGGGAATGCGTGGTTTGTTGAAAGTCTATTCGGGTCACCAGCATAGATGCCATTGACGAAGGGGCCCGCAGCTTTTTCTAGCATTTCAGGGCCGAGTCGGCGCCTCACAAATTCAGCAAGTGACTCGGCGCCAGCTTCGGCTGGGCGCTTAGCGATGAAGGGTTCCTTGGCTAGCCGGAGCTTAGCTTTGATGGAAAAGAGTGGACTGGTGAGAAAGCTCGCGACGGAACTGGGCATGGTGTTGAGTTCCCCCTCGTGAATGACAAAGCGCCTGTCGGCAGCCTTGTTGGCGACGAGCACTTCTGTGCCCAGGTTTACTTTCTGAATGAGGTTTTCAACCCTCTTGTCATTCACCATCAGTGAGTTTGGACCATGCTCATAAAGGAAACCGTCTTTAGTAGAGCTCTGGATTGCACCACCAATTCTGCAGGAATTCTCGAAGATGACTGCACTGTGGCCAGCTTGCTGTAGATGGAAGGCAGCACTGAGCCCGGTGATTCCGGCCCCAATGATTGCAACTTGCTTACGTTCTTTGTTGTGTTCCGTCATGGAGAAGTTCGCTACATATTGCATGCAGCGGTAGAGAGTACATATTCAACTAAGATCATTTACGCAACCTAAACTTCTCTCCCTCTATCCCTTCAGTTCTTAATAATATGGCTCGAACTGATCTAGCTAGCCGTCTGGATAGCGGATGGTTTTGGTGCATCCACAGAACCAACATAGCGGTTGGCAGAAGGGGATATTAAAATAGAACTAAAGTGGAACAGTTCCTCAGGAGCTGCGACACACTCAGAATGTTGACACACTTCGTCGGACTAGTTTTTGACAAAGTTGTCTGTTTTGTGAAGGGTGCGACCATGTCCAAGCCCAAACTTTTTATTCCTGGTCCGGTTGATATCTCACCAGAAACCTACGCAGCCATGGCTGAGCCAATGATCGGCCACCGCGGTAAAGATTTTGAAGACCTCTACGCCAGCATCCAGCCGGCGCTCAAGCAGATTGCTGGCACTGAGCGTAATGTTTACCTCTCTACTTCCTCCGCATGGGGCGTGATGGAGGCTGCCATTCGTAACCTCGTACAAACGAAGGTGCTCAATCTCTGCTGTGGTGCCTTTTCCGATAAATGGTACGGCGTTGCTAAGAGCTGTGGCAAGAATGCTGAGAAAATTCAAGTCGAGTGGGGCGAGGCAATCGACCCAGAAGTAGTCCGAGCAAAGCTCGCTGAAGGTGGATTCGACACAGTGACTCTCGTGCACAACGAGACATCTACTGGTGTGATGAACCCGCTTAAGGAAATTGCTGAAGTGGTTAAAAGCTTCGACGACGTACTTCTCGTAGTCGACACAGTGTCTTCATTCTCCGCAGTTCCTACACCAATGGACGAGTACGGCATCGACGTGCTTCTTGCGGGCGTGCAGAAGGCGCTCGCTCTTCCTCCTGGACTCTCCATCTTTGGTGTTTCCGAAGCCGCTCTTGAGCGCGCTAAGACCACTGAAGGCCGCGGTTACTACTTTGACTTCCTAGAGTTCGCCAAGGCTGACGCAGGCAACAACACTCCTTCTACACCAACAATAGCACTTCTTTACGCACTCCGCGAGAAGGTCAACAGCATCATCAGCGAAGGCCTTGAAAACCGCTACGCACGTCACGCTAAGCTCAATGCCATGCTCTGTGCATGGGCTGAGAAGCACGGCTTCGAAAACTTTGCTCCTACAGGCCACGAATCCAAGACTCTTCTTTGCATCAAAAATAATAAAGAGATCGACGTCTCAGGGTTCGTCAAGGTGGTGCGCGCTAAGCACAACTTCCTCATCAATGGTGGATACGGTAAGGTCAAAGGCCGCACGTTCCGACTCTCAAACATGGGTAACGAAACCGAAGCAACCATCCAGGAACTCATCGATGCCCTCGATGACGTGATCCCTGACTTCCTTTAAGTCTGTTGATATTTCAAATTTCAAAAGGCCGTGCGGAAATCTCCGCACGGCCTTTTTGTTGAATCCAATCCCAATACCGTTTGAATAGTTAGAGTGGAGAGTAATAGCGACACGCCGACCACCCCTGTTCACTGGGGTTGCAAGCGTCCGCCCAAGACTGATAACTGAAAGTGCTTAAACCAAAACAGCACCAGTCATGGACGAACACACTCAAACTAAATACCAGGATCCACTTATCAACCTTCTTTTTGACGACGGCCTTCAAAATGCCTTACCCAAAATAGTCGAAATACTCATGAACGCCGCTATGCTATTGGAACGTGAGCGCCATATCGGAGCCGCTCCTCATCAGCGTGACGTAGAGCGCAATGGTTACGGCAACGGCTTCAAATCTCGCACTTTTCATACCGGCATTGGAGCCTTAGAGCTTACTGTCCCTCAGGTTCGCGAGAGCGACGAACCATTTCGCACGTCACTGTTAGAAAAAGGATCTCGTAGTGAGCGCTCTCAAATCGGCCATTGCCACCATGTATGTTGAGGGCGTCAGCACTCGGCGCGTCACTAAAGTCATGGAGCAAATGTGTGGTTTCAACGTATCCTCTGGCCAAGTATCAAACCTCAACAAACAGCTCGATGTAGAGTTTTAAAAATGCCGCACCCGACCGCTGTGCGACATAGCCTACTTCACCGTTGATGCCACCTACTATAAAGTTCGTATTGATGGAGTTGTTCGCGACTGCGCCACTCTGATAGCTCACGGCGTCCGCCGCAGCGACGGCAAGCGGATGATCCTCGGCGTCAGTTGCGCCCTATCAGAGGCGGAGGTTCACTGGAGGGAGTTCCTCATCGGCCTCAAGGCGCGAGGTATAGGCCAGCCCGACACAGTCACCTCCGACGCACACAGCGGCCTTAAAGCCGCGCTAAAAGCCACCTTGAACTCCGTACCCTGGCAGCGTTGCCAGTTCCACCTTCAGCAAAATGCCCAAGAATACGTCACAAAACAACACCTCAAAAGCAAGGTGGCCTCAGACATCAAAGTCGTATTCAACGCCGACAACCTCGAGCATGCCAAGCAACGCCTCAGTGACTTCGTAGAGGTTTACAGCGAAAGTCAGCCAAAACTCGCCACCTGGGCCGAGGAGAACCTATCCGAAGGCTTCACCGTCTTCTCACTACCAGAGTCCCACAGAAAGCGCATGAGGACCTCTAACGCCTGCGAAAACGTCAACGGACAAATCAAGAAACGAACTCGTGTCGTAGGCCTATTCCCGAGCGAAGAATCGCTCTTGCGACTAGTCACGGGCATCCTCATCGAGATCTCAGAAACTTGAGAAACCGGCAAAACCTACCTCACTCTCAACTAACACAAGCCAAATCGAATAAACAAAAAACAAGCACCTTCAGATGTAATCATAAGCCACTTTTACAGAAAAAAGTTTGCGCGGCCATTCCGTGTTCATGGAATTAATTATAATTTTTGATAAGAATTCTCTTGGCGTATCGTTAGCTAACTGTTAGTTTTGATCGTTCGTTTAAATATTCCCGTGAAAAATTCATCTCCCATCATTATTTTATCATCGAGTCAAAGGAGTGGTTCTACTCTTTTGCCGCGACTGCTTTTCAGTGCCGATAACTCTATGAGGGAGAGTTTTATAGAAGAACGTAATGATCAGTTTATCGCTTCAATGATACCTGAGAAATCAATTTTCTTAGATGATCTGAAAGAAAGATGAGCGGGTGCTTATCTGAAATTGATAAACAACATAACCATAATTATATAAAATACTATGCAAGCATTTATAGGACAAATGATGATTTTCGGCGGTAACTTTGCTACAAGTTTAGTCGATAATTATGGTGAAACTAGTGCAACAGCCACGATGTCATCTAGTGGCTTAACAAGTTCTTTGATTCAAACTTTTGATGGCTTTATAACGGGGCCGACTTCAAGTTTTGGTGCTGCTAGGACTGTGCTCGCAATAGCTAACCCCAATATGAGTATTACTAGTACCAGTACCGCTAATAGAATTGATAGTGATGGGAATCATGACGCTAAAATAGTGGAGGCCTCTGGGGTAGAAAGTCCAAATGGTTCTATTCATATAAGAATAGATGATAATATGGGGGCAGCTTCCACAATCCCTGAACCATCCTCGCTGATGCTTTTGGGGATAGTAGCGCTTCTCCTGGCCTTAAGGCGTTCTCGTGAATAGAGCACACAATGAGATCACACCTGTAACTCTAGTTTGACTGCCCTTTGCGCCTTTCTAAGTGGAAATCCAGCCCTATCTGTCAACTGCCACAACTGTAGTAATTATTGGTGGGGGAATTAAGATAGTTTTAGGTGAAATAGACATCACAGAGCATCTGCGTGACACACAGAATTTTGCAGTGTGGATCACACTATAGTTGAGTCAGGCCGTCAATTCGGCCGATCACTCGTTCAGCGCTCGCAGCATCTATCACACCTTCATTGACCTTTTCTTTGCCTTCTTGCCAAAGACTGCGGACCTGATTTTTTTGTAGATGCTCATGTAGCTCTACTTCGCTTTGCCCTGACACAATCATTCGACGGATTGTGTTGTCTACTTCCATTATTTCATAGACTGCTGCTCGACCAGTATAGCCAGATCCCATGCAATACCTGCACCCCTCGGTATTGAACGAACGGCCATAGCTACTTGGCTCAGTCTCATTTTGGCAATGTTTACATAGTTTTTTTACCAATCTCTGAGAGATTATGAGATTCAGTGTCGACGCCACCAAGTACGCAGGCACTCCCATATCGACCAGGCGCTGGGGCACAGTGACTGCCGAGTTGGTGTGCAGAGTGCTTAACACCAAGTGACCTGTAAGAGCAGCTCTTACAGCAATAGATGCTGTTTCAGCGTCCCGGATTTCACCCACTAAAATGACATCTGGATCATGTCTTAAGGCAGACCTGAGAGCACGAGGGAAAGAGGTACGCTGATGGTCAATACCGACCTGCGTGACTCCTTCCATTTCATATTCTACTGGATCCTCTAAAGAGATTAGTGAAAGGTGCTCACTTTTACGCAAGTGCTTTAAAAATGAATACAAGGTTGTGGATTTCCCGCTACCTGTTGGACCGGTTACCAAGATTAATCCTTGCGCGATTTCTAGGCTTCCATGAATAGAAGTTACTGATTTTTTATCGAAACCCAACACTTCTAAGTTGTCTGGTAACTCCAAAGCTCCAATCAAACGTAACGTGATTTTTTCTCCGTGCTTAGTAGGGATAGTCGCTACTCGGATATCAATCGATCGCACCCGTTGCTCTGAGTAGAATGAAAATTTCCCGTCCTGCGGCAACCTTCTCTCACTAATATTCAGATCAGCTAATACCTTAATGCGCGAAACCATCTGATGGTGGTCATCTGAAGCGTATTGTGAGTGCTCTTGCATTGCACCGTCAACTCTCATGCGGCATCTAGAAAACGTTTCAGCTGGCTCTAGATGTATGTCTGAAGCCTTAGTAATTAAGGCTGCACTGAGTAGTTCTCTCACCATCCGCACAGCTGTAGATTCTTCAGTTAGGCCACTATCCCTGTTAGCTCGCTTCCCATAAATCCTATCTAAGCTATTCTCAAGGACTCGACTATCAACGATTTCAACTAGAATTGAATCATGTGCAGGCAGATACCTCTGTAGTGAATATTGCACTTCGCCAGCCGTGTCCTTAGAAGCTGCGATGTGAATCACACCTTTCACATGAGCAAAAACGATAGCACAGTTTCTTTTGGCTATCGGCATCGGTACTTTCAGGGCCAATGCTGTATCGATTGATACCTGGTTAAAATCAAAATTCATTGGGGAAAGATTGAACAGCCCTAGCGTCTGACACGAAAAGGGCTATTTTCGATTGGAGCTGTAGCTTTTTTTGAAGCATCTGGGTTATTCTTATTGAAGTTCTTAAACCACTTTTTCTTCGGAGGCTTATTTTCAGAGTCTTTTTTCTCAAGATTTAGCCTTGGAAGTAATGAATCATTAGTTCGTCCTTCATAGAAATCCAGCCCTTGGTTCTGGCTATCAATCAGATCTAAACCACCTGTTGTGTAGCGGTTTTTAGATATCTTTAGAATCTCATCGGTACGCGTGGTCGAACCGCCATTGATAATACGAGGGGTAATAAGCAGGATTAGTTCAGTCTTTCTTGAACTAGTTTTATCAAGTCTAAATAATTTCCCTAATAAGGGAAGATCACCTAGCAAGGGCACTTTATCTACAGAATATGAGTTCTCAGAACGAATCAAACCACCGATAGCTATGGTTTTTCCGTCTTGGGCAACCACACTTGCTTGAATGCTCGCTTTTTCTACAGAATCCACTGAAATCAGCGAACCCCCAACAGGAATTCTGTTATTCCCTACTTTTACAGTAGAGCTTTCTTGACTCACGTGTAAGGACACCGTGCCGTCATTATTCACACGAGGAACGATTTTCAATGTAGTACCGATGTCTCTTACTTCTGTTTCCGTTACGATTTGGTCATTTACTGTGCCGTTATCGCCAGAAATCGTTCTATCCTGTGATGCTCCAGTGACGATCACTCGCTCCTCAGCTACCACAATTGTGGCCTCACGGTTACTCACAGCCATCAGCATTGGTGTCGCAATAACTTCCACATCATTGTTCGATGCTAGCGCTTGAATTCGCGCTTGAATGTCCCTGCTTAAATAGCTGTAAACAAAGGTGGATGCTGCTTCCGTGGCAAAATTACCAAGCCCTAGATTATGATCATAGCCTAAGAAGCTTGCTGCGCTCGGGCTACCGTCATCGTTTCTTTCAGATATAGAGTACTTCTCCTCTCCTTGTACAGCACTCCAATCGACGCCTAGAGTTTCACCGTCACCAACATTCAGCTCCAAGATCTTCATTTCCAGTAGAACCTGCCTTAGTGGAAGGTCCATATCCTTGACTAATTTACGAATCTTCGTAAGTGCTGAAACATTCGCGGTACGCACAATCAGTTGGCTATGTTCTAGATTCGCTGTGATGTTTATCGAGGTCCCTATATGGCTCTCAGCTTTAGTTATAGTCTTAGTTTCTAAAACATCGAATAGTGTGCCATCGTTACTATTCAGCTGACTCCCAGACTGGGAGGAACCATTATTTGTCACACTTCGAGAGT
>JBLHPP010000104.1:0-8042 GCA_047624385.1 Crocinitomicaceae bacterium | reverse complement strand
GAGTCGATTATGTCGACTGGGGTGATTTCTCCGGCGGTGAGTTTCGCGCGGAGCGAGGTGATGGATTCTGTGGAAAGCATTTTCAAAAAAGTAGTTAGTAGCGAGAATGTAGTAGCGAGTAGAATCGTCTATTCGATGACTTTTGGGACGCGGAGTTGGTCGTTGGCTGAGTCTGGCGCGTTGCTGAGGAATGCGTCACGGCCGATACCTGGTTTAGCGACGTCTTCACGGATACGATCAAAGACTGGAGATGCATGGGCAGTGGGCTCGATGCCTTCTACGTCGAGCTCGGAAAGTTTGTGGATATAGCCGAGGATTTCGTCGAGCTGCTTAGGGAAGGTTGCCGCCTCCTCAGGGGTGAGTTCGATTCGAGCTAGATCGGCCACGTAGCGGACGTCGATGTGTTCAGTTGCCATGGCGGCAAGATGGGCAAGGGATCTGCTTTATTCAATACCAAATACGAGGGGAGAGTGAGAAGTTGGGAGTGAGGAGTGGCTAGCCAGTTCCGATGCTCCTTTGTTAGCTCTAGCTGTCAAAGGTCGGAAAGTCGAAAGTCGATTTAGAAAGTCTGGGGACTTTATTTTTGGAAGAAATCGCGAAGTCGCGGAGAAGTTGGAGCTTACGAATGTACGAAATGGGTATTGGAAGAACTTTACTCATCCATGTGAGAAGGAGGGGACTATGGTTGACTTCTGGCGATTTTCTCTAGGGTTGGGCGATGAAGTCGTCAGGGAGTGTCGGCAGGTCTTCGAGCGACCGTGGTTTTTTATCCTTAGCATTTACCAGCGCGTCTGAGAGTTCTTGCTGTAAATCCTTTGCGGAGACAACGATGCCCTTTTTGTCCGAGACTGGAAATACGAGAAAGTGAACGTCATCTTTCACACAGCTTGGAAGCGTGCGGTTGAGGAATGAATCGAGATCAATACGCACTACGGAGGCATTGCTCCAAGTGCCATTGGGCATCACCTGAGCGTAGTCTGGGTGAGGCCAAACGGGGATGCTCATTTTTTCGTTGTCATCACGGAAAAGTAAAAGTTCATCTCGCTTCGTAAGTGTCCAGACAGCTTGATCTTCAACTACTTTGTCAATGAAATGAAAGTGGCGCTCAACAGCCGTGAGAGAAGTAACGTGCTCACGCTGAGCTGGAGTCATTAGGTAAGGCATTACAGAAAATTTCTGAAACAGGCTTGGGTGGACTACTTCTTTTCTCTCGCTTCAGGGATGGAATGGTAAATTTGCTCTAGGGTGAGAACAGCATAGGCTGTGACGAGTTCTGGCTCGTTTTCCCACCAACGTGAGTTTTCGTTGATCCATGACCCGTCTGGCTTTTGGTTTGATAGAATGAGGCTAGAGAGTTCTTTGCGCCAGTCGTGCACGACTCCATCTTTGGTTTTGAGGGTGTCGATACCAGCGGCGTTGAGAGCTTTAGCCATGACTTGGAAGTAGTAATAGTGGCCTTGGGCACCGAGGCCGGGGTTTTCTTTCAGCGTGTAGTTGTCGTTGAGCCATTTTTTGACAGCTTTGATGCGAATATCATTCTCATCGAGGTCGGCATAGATGAACGAAAGGAGTCCAGCGTAGGACATTGAGCCGTATCCACGGAGTGTCTGACGGCCATCGGCTTGTGTCTCAGTTCCCGCTTTGGAGTTGCCTGGGAAGTATACGAAGGAGCCGTCGTTGCCGATACCTGGTTGGTCGTTGGTCTCTTCGAGGTTTTGAGAACGTGATACGAACTTGATGGCGGCTTCCCAATTGAGTTCTGGTTGCTTTGTGTCGGAGTCTTTGGCAAACGACTCGGAGAGCTTGAGAGCTTCTATCGAGAGGTAGGTGTTAGACATGTCTGAGTGTGGATAGGTACCGCCGTAGCCGATTCCGCCGTCATTGACATTGTCGGTTTCGCCATCGTTATCCCAATCTTGTTGGAGGTTGATGAGGAATTTACGCGCCCTGAGGATAGGTTCCTTATGAGCGGGGTCGCCAGAGGCCGCTAGAGCCATGAGGCCAATGGATGTATTGTAGTTAGCTAGACCTCTAACATAGATACCGCCATCCTTGTGCTGGGTGGAAATGAGCCATTGGTAACCTTTTTTAACGTGGGGAGCATAGGCGTCGGCATCATTTGGCGAACGACGAGCAGCGGTGAGCGCCAGAGCTGTGTAGGCCGGGATTTGCTCATTTTTCCAGAAGCCTTTAGAGTCCTGCTGCTTCTTGAGAAACTGATTACCCTTGCTGATAGCGTGCTCCATCTCCAGCTTGATAGAGAGGTAGGGGGCATGCTGGTTTTCTGCGGCTTGGAGCAGGCCAGTGGCGAGCATGGAAACTCCCATGATACGTAAAGTGTGTGCGAGAAAATTCATTGTGTTTGGTTCTTTGGGGTTGTTTGTTTGAAAGTGATTGTAACAGCTGTGCCGAGTGGCGGCAATAAGCTTTGTTTTGGTAACCAGAGGGTGTCCTCATCGCGTCCTTTACCAGAGTAGTTGGCGATTGATGAGGGATCGGTGAATACTGCAATGATGTCGCCGGTGATGTCTGGTTGAAAATTTCCATTGGTCATGTAGGATCCTGAGTAAATCCATGGCGAGTCAGGCATTGGGCCATGAGTCTTTGTGTTTTGAAGTAACTGGGTGACATCGTGACTCACTTCTTTACCGTCGGCTTTCCAGCTGGCTTTGATAGAGAATCTGGATTTCTTACTTTGTTCTTCAGTTGACTTGTGAAATTGGCCTGTCGCAGCGTAGTTTTTATCGAGGATTTGGAGTAATTCTTTGGATTCTTTGTAACCCAGCAACTTCATTGCCACGTTCAGGTTGAATGGTGAAATTTGGGTGATAAAGAGAGCCTCGTGGATTTTACCTTCAGTCTTGGTGAGAAGGTATTCTATGAGTACTTCGTTTTGCTCCAGCGTGGCTGGAAAGTGGATTTCGCCATTGGCGCTATCGAACGTGATTGTGCCAATTTTGTAAGTGGATTCGCCCACTTTCTTAATCTCCGGCTTCTTTGACGCTTCTGTATTTACCTCATTAACGATACGTCCTGAGCTGGACGTATGGATGGCTAGATAAATGGCGAATAAGAGTTTCATTCAAAGTATGATGGAATAGCTAACACCAAGCGCAAGCGGTAAGTCGGCAAACTTGATTTTTTACATACGCATGAGTCGGGCGGATTCTTAGAGGTATTATGAAGAATACTTCTCAATCAAGCTGGAACTGCCGTCTGCGAGCATGTCGGCGACGAGGTCAAAGCCATCCTGGCCGCCGTAGTATGGATCAGGGACTTCGGATTGCTTGTGGTGTTGGCAATAGCTGGTGAACTTCTGGATCTTTCCCGCGAAGGATCCAGTGGGGTCGAGCATTTTGACATTGGTGTAGTTCTCGTCATCCATCGTGAGGATGAGATCGAACTTTGCGAGGTCGGCGGGCTGGATTTGGCGGGCTGAGCCAGTGACTTCGACGCCACGTGATGTGAGCGTCTGAGTCATACGCGCATCAGGTCCCTTGCCAGTATGCCAAGCCGCAGTGCCGGCCGAGTCGATGGTGAATTGGGCTGCAACACCAGCCTTGTGGGTGGCGTGGCGGAAAATGTTTTCACCTGCAGGCGAGCGACAGATGTTACCAAGACAGACGAAAAGGATTTTCATCTGTCGATTGTGCTTAAATAAGAGCTGAGTGCAAGGGAGACTTATTTTCCTTTTCTAAGCACCACAACACACTCGAGGTGGCGGGTTTGTGGGAAGAGGTCGAAGGGTTGGACTTCTTCGAGAATGTAGCCGGCTTCGATGAAGAACTTGAGGTCGCGCATCTGTGTGGATGGATTACAGGAAATGTAAACACAGCGTGATGGACCAAAAGCAAAGAGTTGGTTGAGGAATAGCTCGTCACAGCCTTTACGCGGTGGGTCGATCACTACAGCAGTTTCGTCAGCGGGGAAATCGATGTCATCGAAGATGGCCTCAGCGCTCGCCGCCATGAAGGTGGCATTAGTGACATTGTTCTGGCGAGCATTCGAGCGGGCCCAGTCAGCAGCAGTTTCTGAAACTTCCACACCTGCTACTTTTTCGAAGCTAGATGCTAGTGAAACCGCGAAGAGACCAGATCCGCAGTAGGCATCAACAAGGTATTTAGCACCGCACTTGGATGCTTGGTCCGCAGCATATTGAGTGAATGCTGGGAGGATGAATGGATTGTTCTGAAAGAAGTCGCCAGCTAGAAAATTGAATGTGAGATCGGCCACTTTTTCTGTAGCGATAGCGCGATGGTTAGTTTCCACTTTGCCTTCTGTGACACGCATGAGCATGGTGACGCCTTTTTTGTATTCTTTGGCATTTTGGTGCGCTAGTTTGCGAAGGCGCGGGAGTGCCTCGTTGATTTCATCCATCGCGATAGGGCACTGTGGCACGTCGAGGATATTGTTGCGCTGGCCGTTGCGGAGGAAACCGATTGTGGTGATTTTACCATTTTTAGGCTTCTGGAAATGGGGTGTGAGCTTCGATCGGTAGTTCCACTGACGTGGGGACTCAATGGCTGGGAGCACTGGGTGGTCGATACCGGCCATGTGCTGCAGGAGTTCGCCCACTTGGCGCGTCTTCCACTTCACTTGAGTTGGGTAATCAACGTGTTGGTATTGGCAGCCACCGCATTCACCGAAGAGTGAGCACTTTGGCTCGATCCGGTGGGGTGATGGCTCAAGGACTTCGATCAAGTCGCCTTGGGAGCAATTGTTGTCATTGCGGAAAATACGTGCGCGCACCTTTTCGCCAGGAAGAGCGAAGGGGACGAAGACGACCCATTTAGTAGTTTCAGTTTCACCTTCCTCTTGCGACGCTGGGATATCGACTTTAGCAATACCGACACCAAGGTTGGAGAGTGACTCGATGGTGATGTCGATTTCTTGGTGGTACTCGAAGGGTAAGGGGGTGAATTTCTTGTGTGGGCGCATACTAGTTGAAATGTCTCGTTTCGGGGAAGGGTTTGGTGTAACTTTGAGTCGAATGAAAGCCTTTTATTTACTCATCACCTGCTTGCTCGTCAGTCTAGCTTCCGCGCAAGAGGAAGAATGGTATGATGCCGAAGGAAATGTGGTGCGAGTCATAGCCAAGGATGCGAGTTCGGCTGAGCTTGAAAAAAAGGAACCACTATTTAAGGATACTTACCAATGGGATGCTCGTCGGATTTGGCGTAAGTCCCATGTGCGCGGTAGAGCAATCTACGGCAGTGGATCCTACCTATTTGGCTATGGGTCTGGCTACAGGTCATGGCCGAACTATTATTCCAGCAGCCATTTCCGTAATGGTAGGAGCTACCAATCGTATTGCCGCCCCGGCCATTATAGCGGATCGAGCCTCAACATAGTAATCAGCCGCTAACTATTGGTTAGGTACTGTGAGACCGCGACTGCCCGAGTTATTTTGTGTGGAGGTTGCCGTTTCCTTAAGATCATCATTTTTGGGCATGCCAAAGACATTAGGCTGCATGAAAGGGCTCGTCTTTTTAATGACTGGCGGCTTTATATTGGCAGGTGCAATATTTACGGTGACTGGACTAGGTTGATCACCTTGTGTCACCGGCGGTAAACTTTGCTGGCTAACCTCTGTTACTTTAGCTTCTTCACTATCATAATATATTGGATCGTTCATGCTGCCACAGCTACTGAGGGCTCCAGTTGCGGCGATGGTAAGAATGTGAAGAGTCTTCATGGATGTGGGATGCTTGCGAGATTCTCAGTGCGAGGCAATAGGAAAGTTATTTATATTTCCTGGTCGAGCCAATCTGCATTACGAGCAAACATGGACTCAGCATACGAGTCATTGAGAAATAGCACTTAGTTAAGTCTATTTTGGTGATCTTTGAGACGCATCATTTTGCTTTATCGTGCTAGCTATTCGCTCCATCTATCAAGATGCTAGCTACTAGCTACACGATAAATCACAGCTCAAGAAGTCAAAATATTCAGGTGCGTCGACTGACGACCAAGTCCCTTTAGTAAGTGGCATAAGAGTCATAGAGCAAGAGATGGTGGGGTTTTGGAAATGGCTGCGCACACCATCGCCTAGCTGATCTCAAGAATCGCAGGTGATAGGGGTTGCATGCTGGTGAGAATTACAGCATGAATCGTACAACAAATTTTCGTCCAAGCACATGAGCAACACTGAAGACAAAAAAGACTTTATCCGCGAAATTATCGCAGAGGATTTAACCAACGGTAAGCATCAGACAACGATTACCCGTTTTCCACCAGAACCTAACGGCCACCTTCATATAGGTCATGCCAAGGCGATCTGTATCAACTTCGGCATTGCTGAGCAAAATGCCGGCTCTGGAGCAGTTTGCCACCTCCGCTTTGATGACACAAACCCGGTGAAGGAAGATACTAAGTATGTGAGTGCGATCAAAAAAGATGTGGCTTGGTTAGGATTTGACTGGGGAGAAAACCTCTATTTCGCCTCGGATTATTTCGCATATTTCTACGATTGCGCAGTGCATCTGATCAAAGATGGTAATGCTTACGTGGATCTTCAGAATGTGGAAGAAATGCGTGCTGGCCGTGGTAATGTGAAGACTCCTGGCTCTAATTCTCCTTATCGCGATTCAAGCGTGGATGAGAATATGGCACGCTTTGAACAGATGAAGAACGGCGAGTTTGAAGCCGGCGGAGCTGTGCTGAGAGCTAAGATCGATATGGCTGCGCGCAACATGAATATGCGCGATCCTGCTATTTATCGTGTGCTCAACATTGACCACCACAAAACCGGTGACGCTTGGAAGATCTACCCGATGTATGATTTCGCGCATCCGCTAGAAGATGCCAAAGAGAAGGTGACGCACTCACTTTGTTCCCTCGAATTTGAAGACCATCGTCCGCTCTACGAATGGGTGGTTGAGTATTGTCCTACAGCAGCGACTCCTCGGCAGATCGAGTTTTCACGGCTGAATCTAACCTACACTATCATGAGTAAGCGAAAGCTGCTCCAGTTGGTGGAAGAAGAAGTAGTAGACGGCTGGGACGACCCACGTCTTCCTACACTATCAGGAATGCGCCGCCGTGGTTACACCCCAGAAGCGATCAAATCGTTCATTGAGAAGGTCGGAGTTACTAAGTTCAACGCCATCACTGATGTGGCATTGTTAGAGTTCGAGTTGCGTGCTCACCTCAACAAAATCGCTGAGCGCCGCATGGCAGTGCTCGACCCGCTTAAGATCGTAATCGACAACTGGGATGGCGATTCCGTCGAAGAAATGGAATGCAAAAATAACCCAGAAGATGAAGAGGCAGGCACACGCCTCGTCCCTCTGGGTAAAGAGTTCTACATCGAGCGTGATGACTTCATGGAAGATCCGCCGAAGAAGTATTTCCGTCTAGGACCCGGCCGCGCTGTTCGTCTTCGTGGTGGCTATATCATCCAGTACGTCAGCCATGAGACTGACGCCTCGGGCAATGTGACTGAGGTGCATGTGGATTTCATTCCAGGAACAATAGGTCAGAGCCCACCAGAAGGAGTAAAGTGTAAGGCTGCGATCCATTGGGTCAGCGCCGCACACGCTGTTGACGCAGAGATTCGTCTCTTCGATCGCTTGTTCACGGAGGAAAACCCTGATGGTTTCGAAGGTGGCTACATGGGCTGCATCAATCCGAATAGCCTAGAGGTGAAAACTAATGCCAAGCTCGAACCTAGTCTCGGCAGTGCCGCAGCTGGTACTACTTTTCAGTTCGAGCGAGTTGGTTACTTTTGCTCAGACAGCGAAGAGCATGTCTCCGATCAAAAAGCAGTCTTCAACCGTACCGTCGGATTGAGAGATTCGTGGGCGAAGAGATAGGCATCATTCTCCGCCCAAAGGGGCTTGAGAACAATCGCTGCCAAAACAACCCTTTGATAAAGCAGCGTGGGAAAACTGCGTTCACCAGCATCAAATCAGACAACGAACCGGCTGTGATGAAGCTCTTTTTGTACCTCAAAGTGCCTCCTATCTAGTTGGTTTCCGCTTTATGCCCTGCTTGACCGCAGTTCACATGTGAATCTTCCTTTGTTGAGCCACTCTCCCCCC
>JBLHPP010000103.1:0-8084 GCA_047624385.1 Crocinitomicaceae bacterium | reverse complement strand
GGCTTCTTTATAAAGAGCTCTGATATTGACGAGTGCTTTATCGAGCAACTTAGACTCAATCTCAGTGAGGTTGCCTACAGTCTTAGTGCCAAGCATCTCGAGGCAGTCGAGCACTGTTCGAGCTGCTGGGAGGTTTACCCCGCGCTGTCCAGTGGTCGGATTAGGGAGTTGCCCCAGAAATAGGCCCGCATTCTGAGCCTGGAAAATGATGAAATCGTTGAAGCGGTTGTCCGCCTTAGGTGTGTCTGACATAATAAAACAATATAGTGATACAGTGATGGGCTCAGTTTGCCACTTAAATCTATGTGGGCCTCATACCCGTGGCGCGAACTTGTTCACACTTTAGCCATCGCTCTATGAAAAATGGTACGATTTGGATTAAAGATGTGAGAAAAATGAGGAAAGCTTTTGTGACGCTCCACTTTGCTACGAGTATGGCGTGAAAGAGGGTGATGCAATAGATACAGAAAAAGATGCCGTGAATCATGCCGGGGTTACGTATTGCCTCAGCGTCTCCCAGCATACGTTTCAGGTAGATTGAGCAGAAGAGTAGATAAAGGAATGAACAGGCTTCAAGGATGCTTATCAGTCGCAGCCTACCTATGGGGTTAGTAAGGAGCGACATGGTGTTCAGCTACGTGGTGAGATGGGAGACTGATACGAATAGATCCAGGGAGGCTGCCGCTACTGATAAAATAGTTCTGATTATTGACTCTGAAGCGCATGAGAGCGCCTTTGTTCTCGGGAGTGAGTTCTAGAGTGCTGTGGACACGTCCGGTGCGGTCTCTAATTTCAATGGTGTCATGGCATCCGGTATTTAGTTCTAAGTGGCCATCTTGGACGCTGCGAGAGAGTGTTCGGGCCACATCAAAATCAGCATAACGAGCTAGGACATTACCTTCAAGTAGGTAGGTTTTACCGTAACTAGCAGAGATGACGGTGGCGTGGTGATCCACTGAATAGGTGACTTCTGACACTTTTCCTAGATTGGCTTTTCCCAGTAATTGTGAGCACGAACACAAGCTGATGAGTGTCAGTGAACCAAATGCTAGTAAGTTGCCGAAAGCCATATTGATTGTGGATTAGAGGATTTCCTCGATGGGAATTTTTCCGTTTGTAGCAACGATGCTCCAGACGTCTGGTTCACCTTCTACTTGGGTAAGAGTTGTTTTGCCGCCAGCTGCTTCCAGCAGGAGTTGGCCAGCTGCTATGTCCCAGAGAGAAATGCGGGACTCGACGTAAGCGTCGAGCCTGCCAGTAGCGATGTAGGCCATACCAAGCGCGGCAGACCCCATCATACGCATTTTGCGGGCACGGAGTGAGGCGCGTTTGAAGCGGGCTAGGCCAGTCTCTAAAGAGTCTTCAGTTTTACCACAGCCAACGAAGAGTATGGATTCTTCTAGCTTGGTCCGAGGTGAGGCCTTGATTGGCTTGCCGTTGAGCAACGCTGGGCCACCTTTTTCGACAGTCCAAAGGTCGTTCATTGGTGGGTCAAGGATGACGCCAACTATCAGTTCTCCCTTGTGGCGAAGTGCGATGGAGATACAGAAGTGGGGGATGCCGTAGAAGAAATTTACCGTGCCATCGATCGGGTCAACAATCCATTGGTAGTCTGATTCTTGGTTGCCAGCTAGGCCTTCTTCTCCGTAGATCGCGTGGTCAGGAAATTGCTCTAGCAAAATACTGGTGATGAGGTCTTGGGATTCACGGTCGAGCGCTAACTTTATATCGTGGTGCTTAGCTTCATCGACACTGAGTTCGGTGCCAAAGTGTTGCATTAGGAGCACACCTGATGCTTTGGCTGCTTTGACTGCTGTTTCTATAAAATTCATAAACAATTGGTTGTTAGGGATTGAGAAATAACCGTACTATTCTGCTTTTTCCAGCTGAATGCGTGGGAATACTGGCTTTGGCTTTGCTACTTCGTGGCCGAGGGGGATGATGCCCCATTCGAGTTCGTCAAAATTGAGCTCGGATAGGAATGGAGCTTTCAGCTGCGCTTGAATGCGCTCGCAGGCTTCTGGAATGATCGGCTGGAGTAGCACGGAGGCAATCGCTACGACTTCAACCATGTGGTTGAGCACTGCGTGGACTTGCTCGGCATTTGCTGGATCCTTAGCTATTGTCCACGGCTGATGAAGCTCAGCAAAGACATTAGCGCCAGAGATGAAGCCGATGACTGCTTCTAGTGCAAATGAGATGTTATGCTTGTCCATGTGCTCGCGGTAGCTAGCTAAAGCCCCGTCGAGGGATTCGCGTAGTTGCTTACACGACTCGTCGTCGAAGCTAGATTCTTTGGTGACACTGTCGCTGTAACGCTTTGTCATATTGAGCGCGCGGTTACAGAGGTTTCCGAGGTTGTTAGCCAGCTCGGTGTTAAAGAGCATAAGGAGGCGCTCGATGTCGTAGTCGGAGTCGCGACCAGTATGGATATCGCGCACTAGGTAGTAACGAACTGCGTCTTGGCCAAATTTTTCAACCAGATTGACTGGATCGACGACGTTACCGATAGATTTTGACATTTTTTCACTGCCACCATCAGACTTGATATTCCACCAGCCGTGGACCAGGAGTGTTGGCATTTCCTCATTGGTGAAGCCCATCGCTTTGAGCATACATGGCCAGTAGATAGAGTGTGATGGTACCAGGATGTCTTTGCCAATGATGTGGAGGTTTGCTGGCCAAAGTATACCGAAGTCAGGAAGATCAGATCCTTCAGGCTTATTGTAGCCAGCGAACGAGATGTAGTTGATCAGAGCATCGAACCAAACGAAGGTGACGAACTCAGAATCGAAGGGGAGCTCGATACCCCAGCGCAGGCGTTCTTTAGGGCGCGAGATACAAAGATCCGTTCCCTCAGTGCGTTCGATGGCGTTGATTACATCCGTCTTGCGGAATGCTGGGATGATGAAGTTGTCGTTGGTTTCTACAAAGTTACGGAGCCATTCGACGTGGTCGGAGAGACGGAAGTAATAGTTCTCTTCATCGCGTTCTTCTACCTGACCCCACTCTGGACCGAACTCACCTTTCTCATTGCGTTCTTTGTCGGTTAGGAATTGCTCCTGGCGGATCGAGTAGAAGCCTTTGTATTGCTTCTTATAAATCTGTCCTTCGTTGAAGAGTTTTTGAAGGATCTGTTGGACGCATTCTTTGTGCAGTGGATTGGTGGTCTCTGCCCAGCCATCAAAACCTACACCAAGTTTATCCCAAGCTGTGGTGAAGCCCTTGGTGACGCGCTTGACGTAGGTGTTTGGGTTGACTCCTTCTTTTTCGGCTGTCTGTTGAACTTTCTGGCCGTGTTGATCAACACCTGTTAGGAAATAGGACTCTTCTCCCTTTTGCTTGCGGTAACGATTGAGAACGTCAGCTAACACTTTTTCGTAGGCGTGTCCGATGTGCGGAGTGCCATTGGTGTAGTCGATAGCTGTGGTGATGTAGTAGGACATTTCTGGTCTGAAATTTGTGATTTGTTAGTAAAAAAAATTGCTAGTCGCGTGTTTTGTCGACTCTGCCACCGATGCCAAGGATGGTGGCATTCTGTTTGGCGTGCTCAGCTTCAGCAATCTGTTCGTCTTGGACGTACATTTGTGAAAGCGCAGTCCATGCTAGGAGATCATTTGGCTGAAGGATGGTGGCTTGGATGCCGCAGCCTATAGCTTCTTTAATGTCGCCAGTTTTCATCAGCGCCATACCGAGTGCTTGCCAGCCATCGAAGAATGCTGGGTCTAGCACCACGCATTTACGGTAGCCTACGATGGCCGCTTCGAACTCACCGATAGCGAGGTCGCCAGTGGCATCGTCGAAGGTTTCTTGGAGTGTGTCGCTCATTATTAGTGGTATTCAGCAACTCAGCCCGCTGGTGTGGCGGGCTGAGTCGGTTAGAATGGTAATGTGAATTTGTGCGGTCTACTGAATGTTAGGGAAGTTTGAGATCAGCCTTTTCAGTGAGTCCATTGATCCATGCATTGAATGCCCAATATTTTTGGCTATTGGCAGCCTGCTCTACGAGTTGAGTTTCCTTGAGCGCTTCGTCACCTTCAATAGTCAATGTGCGTGTGGCAACATAGATGATAGTGGCGGAGTCATCCGTAGTGGAGAGTTCTGTCGCCACTGTTTTAGGATCGGTGATTTGGGCAATTCGGAAGAAGCTCGCTGCATTTGCTACTTCTGTTGGAGGTGCGCTCACATTAAATGGTGCTAGCTCGTTTACTGTCAACTCAGCTTCCTTAGCCGCATCAGAAAATGACTTTGAATCTGCAACAGCTGCAGTGAGTTTGGTTTTGGCGTCCTCAGCTGCTTTGAGCATTGCTTCTGCGGCTAGCTTGCCGACGAGGTCCGCTTTTGCCAGCTCCTTAGCGTCATCGTAGGACTTAACTTTTGGCTGAACGTCTTCATCGAGCCGGATCGCAATATTGCCATCGCGGCCAACAGTAAAGTTGTCAAAGTTGTGGTAAATGTCATCAGCGTTATACTTCTTAGCAAATATGAGATCGATCAGCTGTGTCCCTTGTTCGTAGTTTTTGAGAGTTAGGCTTTTGAGTTCCTCAGGAGCGTTACCGATAGTGAACAATTCAGTATTGACGATGGAGAAGTCTGCACCGGCCTGCTCTTTTGCCTCTGCTGCTGCTTTATCAAAATCCGCACCTTCAGAGTCTTGAACCTGATCTACGAAGTCGGAGAAGATTTTGGTTAGGATCTTAGTGTGGCCCTTGCGTTGCTCAGTCCATGAAACGAGCTTCTCTTGGTACCCTAGGTTTTGCTTGGATACTTCAGCTGGATCTGCATCAGCAGCTGGGGTGGGGCGCTTTGGCTCGTCAGATGTGTCGAGGTTGGTTAGGACGTAGGTGAGCTTGAGTGTGCGCTCGGTTTTGTATCTGTCCTTGTGCGTTTCCCAGTAGCTTTTGATTTCGTCTTCTAATGGAGTGATCTCTTTCTCGAAGTCGACTAGATTGAAACTGACAAAGCTCATGCCAATGTCTTGGCGGCCGAGTTTGTCTTCAGCGATTGTGCTCAGCTTAGATGGTGTGAGTCCTCCACCAATAATGTCGCGAGTCTTAATGAAAACGATGTATTCAGCAACTAGCTGTTGGAAGTCTTTTTCTTTAAATCCAAGGTTACCAAGGCTTTCGATATAAGTGCTATAGAGTTTAGTGTCATGTGAGCCATCACGGCCTTTGAACATATTGTCGCGAATGTATTTCTCAGCTACTTCTGGTGATGAGTACAGGCCTAGCTCTTCAGCCGCCTGCTTGAGGAGTATACGGTTGGTGACAAAGTTGATTTGGCTTTGACTTTCTGAGGTAGCGTTGCCAGTCAGCGTGCCAACGAATTCTCTAAACTTGAAAAAGTCATTGTAGTTCTGCATCTGGGCGAGTCGCTGGACGGCACTTATCGTATTTTCACCAGCTCTATTGAAGTCATTTCGGTCAAGCGAAACATCGTTGACTTGCATGAAATCATTGCCAGCACCACCTCCAGCCGAGTTGTTTGGCCCCATGGTGAGAATGAGTCCAGCTGCGAGGAGGACGAGGACGACGACCATTAGGCCTGTGTATTTACGCATGTTTTCGATCATGATCTATGGCGATTTTTCAGTTAGTTTGCTGTGTGCCTCATCGGGCACAGTAAGCCGGTGGGGCTTTTAGGGGCAGATACCCCAATCATCAACTGTGAAATGAGGTTTTTATTGCGAAGGGTGTGATTGAGGCTGGTGGTGGCGCTTTTAGGATGCTGATTTCACTAAAAGGGCGGCGTAAGCCCCGTCGATTTTTTCAATGGCTGGGTGGATAATTTCTTCTTTCTCAAGTTTGATATTCGGGTGATCGGCTACGAACGCTGCTATGCGGTCGGAGTTTTCTTCCTTGTCGATCGAGCAAGTCGAGTAAACGAGACGGCCTCCAGGCTTAAGACAGGCAATAGAATTGGTGAGAATGAGTTTTTGCAGAGCACTCACATCAGTGATACTCTCAGGAGTCATGCGCCAGCGGGCGTCGATACGCTTGCGAAGTACCCCGGTGTTGGAGCATGGTACGTCGAGTAGAATGGCATCAAAATGGTTATGCCATTTTGCTGGAGCCGGATTAGTCCAGTCAAACTCTTCAGTCTCAGCGATTTCTATGCCGAGGCGAGTGAGGTTGCGATGGAGTCGCGGTAGGCGCTTGGCATTAGAGTCAGTACAGAGCAGTGTGCCGCGATTTTCCATTAGAGCTGCGATCTGGGTGGCTTTGCCGCCGGGTGCGGCACAGGCATCGAGTACGACTTCATTGGATTTTGGGTCTAATAAGGTTACTGAATGAGTTGTGGCAGGGTCTTGAATGTAGATGAGTCCATCATCAATCCAGTCTTTAGGGGGCAGTCCCTTGGAGACGAAGAAACCATCGTGGCCTTCGAGTTCTTTGACTCGTTCAGTAGGGGAAACGATATCTGCGGACTCAGGCTTGAGTGGGTTGAGGCGGAATGTGGTGAGTGATGGTTCTTGGTTCCACTTGAGTAGTTTGATGGTGTTTTCCTCCCCGAATTGAGCGGTCCAGCGGTCGAAGAGCCAGTCTGGGTGAGAATAGCGGATAGCTGGAGCTAGGGATTCGACTGATGCTAGCATCTCGTCGCGCTCACGGATGGTGCGGCGGAGCAGAGCGTTGATAAGGCCTCGAATACCTTTGCGGGCCGAGTTTACTGTCTCGTTTACCGCAGCGTGGTCGGGTAACCCCATGATGAGGAGTTGGAACAAGCCTACTCTGAGGTGACAGCGGACTTGAATATCGATCTCACCATCTCGCAGTTGACCAATCCAGTGGTCCAATAATCTGCGATTACGTACGACACCAATAATGAGTGCGTTGAGTAAGTTCCTATCTTCACGAGAAATCTCGTAGGAACGGGCGGAGTTATCGACGAGCGATTCTGCGTAGATGTGGCCATCTTCCCATTCTTCTAAGGCTTCTGCGGCCATGCGGCGTATATTGGTGATCATGGATGTAAGTGGGTATAAAGTGGTGCTAGATTAAAGGGATTCGAGTGAGTCGATTTCGTTTTTTAGATTGATTCGAGCTTGGTTATTCCAATGCGACCGAGCGTGTTCGGTATAATAGATATTCTCTCGGTTGAGAAATTTTAGCAGCACGCTACAGCGTTTTTCGGCGTAGATGGTGGACTCGACCCAGCTATACTCTTGGCGAATCGAGTCTGCGTAACGTTGATACTCTGGGGCTGGTGCTCCAAGGATGGAAAGGTCGATGTCACAGATTATTCCCTCTGATCTGATCCCGCGGGCTTCTTTATGCTCGGTTGCCATTATCAGGCCCACGGCCTCGTGCTTTAGTGGGTGGTCATCTAGAAAATGCGCGAGCAGTGCAGCGCTGCTGATTTCGTTGTCGGCGCGAGTGCTTTCGCAAATGATATCATGAAACCAAATAGCGAGCTCTATACTGTCCCGGACATCACCCTCGGGGATCTGAGGCCAGGCATCTAGCTTCTGTAAACAATCATGCACATGTTCGATATTATGATACTGCCGCTCTGCAAAGCTCTGCATCGTGCCGATGGCTTCCCAGAGTGAGCTAGGGCCATCAATTTTGATGCTTTTTGCAAATTCATACCAGCGTCTTTCTAGTGCTGGAAGTATGGAGTCGGTATGGTTCAATACGAGGGGTGTCAGCCGCCAGCTGCGATGGTGATGATTTCGAGAGTGTCGCTATCCATTATCACAGTGGAATCATAGTCGCGAGGAAAGAGTGCTACCTTGTTGTGCTCCACTACGACTGGCTTGTCTGCTAAACCTAGCGTGACAAGCAAGCCAGTGACAGTGGTGTCCATAGGTAACGGGTGGCCATTTCCATTAAGTATAACTCTCATTCTTAATTGTTCATTATTAATTCCTGAATGGTAAAAGAATTGCTTTTTAGGCATTCAGAATGGCTTCATCCCAGTCTTTCCATACGGCTTCGTATCCTTTGCTTTGGAGAAGTGCTGCGACTTGGGCTGGGCTGCGCTTGTCGTCGATAGTGAATTGCTCGGTGGCCTTTTGACAGGGCTTGGGCTCTTTAATTTCTACGCGACGACCTTTGATTGTAAGGTGGAGGTCATCG
>JBLHPP010000102.1:0-8128 GCA_047624385.1 Crocinitomicaceae bacterium | reverse complement strand
ATGCACTCAAAAATAATACCTATCTTGCGTCGCTTCAGCGGCACTCATTTCTACCCCATCATGCTAACAAAATAAAGATAATTAGGTTCCTTCAGAGACCGCTTCAGAGACCGTTGTGAAATCCGAAATACCATTTGTTCTGGTGCAGAGATTAGTGAATAATGATGGGGCGTTTCAATTATTGACCCTTATTGAAGGAGCTGACGCGAACCAGCAGTTCAAGAAAAATCTCGACATTGTTAGAGTCCAACGAATTGCTCTCAAAAAGCTCAATGAGCAAACCGATAAGACAGACGAGGTTAAACAAAAGATCGAGGGGATTGAAAAGAAGCTCAAAGAGAATACCGATTTAAGGGCACCTCCGGCAACTAGCGTTGGTGGTGCTGGAAAGAATTTCAAGCGAGGCTAGGCGTGATGAGTGAGCGGATTTTTATCCGTGAACGAAGAATAACGCGGCCTTGCGCAGAAAGGCTTTCCAGCCCGAAGGGGGCCTATCTTCAAAAACGAGCTACGCTCGCAAATTTAAAGAATTAATAACTCACACACCGATAGCGGGAGTTGCCGGAGGTGCCCTTAATGGCCAAAATCTACGGCTATAACGCCTCTTCCATTTACATGTTTATTTCGATTCATTCTGCATTAATCAAAGTGGTTGACGATAAAAAGGAACTCATCAAAAAACTCGAGTCGCCGAAAGAGCACCACAAGTTGCAAGGGATGCGTGGCAAATTCGCTGGACTCATCAAAAAGGACGGAGAAAGTTCCGCTGAAGCCCAAACTCACGCAGCGACACTCATGCAGGACTTTAGTTACGACGTGAAATCGAAATATAAAATTGAGGTCAGCAAGGGTGCATTGTATCGCAAGGTGAACTAACCGAGGTATACGCGACCTTCAGGATTACGCGCAAGATCTGGTATAAGCGGGAAGGCTGTAGGGCGCTGGATGAACTACCGGGGATCAGCGGAACAACTGGGTGTAATGGCGTCCCTTGATGCCAAGACCCATCACGCTGAACCCGGATTTAAACATGTTCTTGTGGTGGCCCGGGCTCAGGAACCATGCTTGATTTGACTCTTCCGGCGAGCTGTTGATGGCAATATTTTCACCCTTTGCCGTGGTGTTAAATCTCTTGGCGCGATCCCAGGGCGTCTTTTTCCCCTTCACCGGGCTTTCATGGGCGAAGAAGCCCTTTTCAGCCATGTCCTTGCTGTGATCGCGGGCCGCATCGCAAAGCTTGGGATCGATCAATAAGGGCGCCATACCCGCTGCGATGCGCCAATGATTAAGCTCTAGAATTCCGGCATACTCGCCCCTAGGAATCTCGCTTTTGAGTGTTTTATTTTTAGCCAGTACCGAGGCATACTTTCGATCCATTTGAAGGGCTGTCGCCTGCCCCTTGTTATTGCCACCCTCTCCACTGCCTTGGATGTCATCTTCGACCTTCACCACAGGCATAATCAATTTTTTGCGCAGCTGGTAGCGGAATTCCCCGACCTGTTGCACCTGCTTCAGGGCGGCTTTCTCCCTCACAGGATTGGGTTCGACAACTGAGAGCTCATCATAGGAGCGGACACGCGATTTACTGAGCTTCATCAGTTGCTTAAGAACCTTCAACCCCGAGTCTTTGAGAGTTTTTTTCATCTCATTCTCGTCCTTAATTTCACGGATCGAGCTCAGCTGCGACCTATACTCCTCGATCTTTTCGGCATCGCCCGCTCTGCCTGAGGAGGGGTTACTGTTGCGGGTTCTCGGACTCTCATTGTAGTATGCCGCCTTCTTCAGCCCATATTGTTCATCCAGCCATACTAGTAATCTCTTTTGGATGACCGGCGATAATTCGAGTAGAGAGTCATAGGCCTTCTTGGCCTTATCCTGGTCCGTGTATACCGAGTCACGGAACTCAGGGAACAGCACCCTAGCCTTCTCAAGGGCAGCAGCATCGTCGCTTGAGGTCTGGGCTGGGCATTCAGAGGTAATCAACAGCGATGCCATACAAATCATTGCTACGGCTAAGAATTTACTTTTTGAGTGAGGTATCGAAGGAGCTATCATAATGGGTAAGAATCGAGAGTTTAGGTTGCCTTAATATTTAATCCCTTTCTTTATTATTACAAGTCTTGCTCCCATCCAACTACGCCAAGCCTTTGGTGAATACTAGAACTCTAGTATCCTAACTATGATAAAACACTCTAAACTTAACTCATATTGTCAGCGTTGCTAGCTCCCATCCTCAACATCGAGCTCCTTCAATATCGCGTGCAAATTTTCTCCGCGCGCTATCCTTTTGCGCTTACCATCTTTTTCTACGCTCACCGCCCGATAATAACCGGGACGTATCGTATGCTGTTCTAGCTCGATGGTTCCACCACTATTTAGACTGAGAGTGTGAATCTTGTTCCACCACATCTCGCCCTCCATTACTGGCGTCTCCCAGTTCAACTTCGTATGCCCCGAGATCATTACTCCTTGCTTATACAGCTCGAGAAATGCGATCGCTTCGGCCAAGCCAGAATAGTCGGTCGCAATACCCACTCCCTTGTGGGCATGAGCACAGGAGACTGGATAGTTATCGAACACTTTTTCATCATCGAAGCCGACTTGCCCTCCCGGCGACGTTTCGCTCATAAAGTTGAAGGCCATCCGGTGCACCATGTCGCGATTCGGCGAATGGTAGTTCGTGATCTTCATCCCTTTCGGTAAAGCTTTGCGGTTCTTGATCGTTGTATCTTTGGCTATCGCTGAACCAAGGAAGTAAACTCCGCGCAAGCCCTTCAACTCGCTCTTGGTAGATTCGAGCGACTTCAAAGCAACTCGCGAGCCGACACTGAAAGCAACGATCACATAAGCCCTTTCATCACGTTCCAATTTTTCGAGCACTGTACTCCTAAATTTTGGAACTTCCGCATCCGCCATTGTCTGGGACTTGATCCAAGACGCTCCCGCTTTGAGTGGGTCGACTTTACCGGAATCCCATTCGTAGTTGATCACCTCAGACGGCACTTTCTCCTCGACCAGAAACTCCCGCAAGTTCTTACAGAACTCAGGTGACTCTTTCACTCCGCCGAAGCCATGCACGTAGACGAATACCAGCGAGTCGGCGCCACCTCTCGGCGGCTCCTCTATTAGCTTGGCTGCCGGGGATTGAATCGTACACATCGCTGCGATCATAGCGGGCATAAGTAATAGACGTGGCATTTTCACGGCTAGAGACTGCCATGGTTACGGCGACTCGGATAATCGATAATCCGGATCTACCTATCGACTTTTTCGATGCTCGTAATAGACCTCAACACCTAAATACTACCAGAGAAAGACATCCCCTACCCTTCTGGTAACCTTGACTAAAGGTCGTCGTTGAGAAAATTATTTCGAAGGAGGATCTCACTAGCTGACCAGCCATCTAATCCTGACTCAGCATTGTGGTAGGAATATGAACGAATACTATTTTCTGAGTGTTCTTTGAATTGCTGATCGCTGAGCTTTCTTACAGGAAATCCTAGTTCCTCAAGTGGTGCTAGCTTGATCGGCGACGGTGGGAAATCATGCGCTAATTTCCAGTAGCTTTTCAGAAGATGAGAGCTAGTAATATAAGTGGGCTTTGTCTGATAAGCCGCTATCTCAAGAAGCTGTTTTTGAAGGACTAAAGTTTGGGCGAATTTCTTGGGGTCTTTGCTAATTATGTTATAAAGTGTCCTAGCAGCATTATAATATTCTGGGTCTAGCTCGAGAGCTTTTTCGTAAGCGGATATTGCCTCTGGCTCTTTCTTCATTTCCTCAAAAAGTAGTCCTAATAGATAGGGTGTGCGGGGATTGGCAGGTTCTTTATCTAGAAACGCCTGTAGTGTGGGGAGAGCTAGGTTCTGCACGCGCTTATCGTCGAATATCCCCTCACATCCGAAGCAGTGGCTTTCTCTGGGGCCGAAACTCACAGGCATCAGCTCGAAGGCTTTCTTGAAATACGGAATGGCTTCATCAAATTTACCAGCTTCCATCAGCGTCTTGGCTAAGCGTGACTGAAGACAATAGGCGTCGTTGAAATGCCCGAGTGCTTTTTTATAGCGGTCAGTGGCTTCCTGAGTGAGGCCCGCGTACAGGTAATCATCTGCCGCTTCTCCAGCACGGATCGAGACAACGACTTCGTTGAAAAATTTTGCTTTCTCAGGCTTACCTTGTTTTTCGAGAATACGCGCTAGCACATCGTAGCAGTGCATACGGGTGAACTTACCGTGGTCACCATCTGAGGGATCGAGCGCGATTGCCTGCTGTATAAGAGTTTCTGCTTTGTCTATATCACCCGCCTGAAGGGCCATCTCAGACTGCCATATTAAAGGACGTTCCTCGAAGGGATCGTACTTTCTGAGTGAGGCTATGAATGAGCTGGCCTCTAAAGGTTTCAGGGCTATGAGGCGTTTATAGTAGGCGTCTACACCTTGGTTTCTAGCCAGTAGATGGGTACAGATTTTGTAGGCCTGACCTTTACTGGCTTCATCACCTTTCGCGGTAAGGATGTCAATGTGGAGAGAGGCTATGGATCGATTATTCGCTACTTTTTTCTCTATCAGATCTATAAAATCCTTTGCCCCACCTTGAGCTTGAGTTGGGTCTCGGTGTTTTTGAATAGCTGCTGTGATTTCTTTTTCAAATTCATCAAAATTCTTTAACTTATAGAGGGCGGTGAGTCTATATTGGAAAAGCATATCACCAGAGGAAGATCTGTCGTATGATGAGCCTATCTTGCGTCGCTTTGTATTCTCGAACTTCACGCACAGCTTATAGAGTCTGTCCCATTCTCTCTGGTGAGCGTAGTAGTTTAAACCATTCCTATAACTGTAGGCTCTTAAGTAGCCTTGGGTCTCTTTTTGGCTGATTATATTCTCTTCTAACATCGTCATCGCTTTCTCTCCGAGTTCTGGCTTATCTAGCAAGTGCGCGAGACTCGCAAGCGATGAAATAAGTTCCGCTTTTTCGTCTTCGTTACTATTCTTGATCGCCTTCAGTAGGAGCTTAATCCCCACGTTTATATCGTTTTCAGCTAAAGCTTTCATCCACTCCGACTCTTTTTGACTCGTGCTACTATGGCTATAGTTTGATTGTTCAACCTCAATATTCTTGTTAAACCATGCGATAGAGCTGTCATGGTCCTTACTGAGTGACAGAAGTTTTTTCAGCGTGGCGGCATGCTTGTATGAAGAGATTGCATTTCTGTTATTCTCTTTCAGGATCAATGAACGATAGACTGGCTCAGCATCCGTTCCATCTTCAGCTAAAAGAATAGAAAATAATTGGATCTTCAGTCTGTTTATTTCATTTAATTCTTTATCAAAATATCCATGATTAGTTTTCGTAAATTCCAAATAAGAAGTATCATCTTTTGTGATTTTATCTAGCTCATCGGTGATGGATGGCCATTGGTCTATTGACGGCAGCTCAGCATAGAGGCGTGAGATTGGTAAACCCATTAGCTGAGGGTCTTTCAGGTCTAGCTGAAGCCTACTAAGCCATTCAGCCGCAGTTTGTGCTGCGGCCATCTCCTGACGCTCGTTATAGGTATAATTTGTATTGTTTCTATTATTTGTACTCTTGCACGAAATAATAAATAGAAAGCATAACGTAATAAAAAGCGGATAAACGAACTTTAACATGCACTCTATCTATTCGTTATAGAGGGTCTGAGCAAGCTAAAGTCAACGGGGGGAAAGGTGGCTGGGAAGCAGTCAGGTATAGAAATATAGCATCCTCGCCTAGCTACCGAAGCCTGAAAGAAAACATAATAGTGCGTTTAGTGATCCCACAAGCGAAAGATATCACCCTATCCACCAGCAAAAACAGGATTGAAGCCAGCTTCAGTTAAGATGCGCTTCACCTCGTCTCGTTTGTCGCCCTGGATTTCGATACAGCCATCTTTCACCGTGCCTCCCACACCACAAGCTTTCTGGATCTTCTTCGCCAGTTGCTGTTTTTCGGCAAGTCCGATCCCAGTAAAATTCTTGGCGACCGTGACTGCTTTGCCACCGCGGTGGGCTGTCTGGCGGACGACATCCACACGACCACGATTGCTATTTTTCTGACCGCGCTTGGAGGTTTTCTCCGTGATGACAGGCAAAGATCCTTCCGGCCCTGTAGGCAGTTCTCCTAGTGCGTCTAGGGCTCCAAATGCATTGGCGACTTGCAGGTCTTCAGCAGAACCCCCAGCCTTTATTTTCTTCCGACTCATGAAATGGATTCAACGCCAAATCTCAAAAAGTTCACGCTTATTCCATTTGAGCGAATATTGAGCCGTGCGAGGATGCCACTTAGTCTAGCCTTCAGCCAAAAAATTTGTAGGAATAATTACCGTGTCGAGCCCCATCACTACACCAAACATTCTCTATCTGCTAGTGTGGCTCTGAGGATGGCAACAAGTTCCATCTCACTTTTTGGTCAGCATGGTTTCTAGGCCTTCAAACTCAAAAAAGCTTATGCCACGAAAACTGGAATGCTTATTGGCGTTCTTAATAACGTCTTTTAGAGAAAGGATCATATTCTTCCAGCCAGCACCGTGGAGTGAGGTCGAATCACCACCGCCACCTTTGGTTTTTATGCTAGATTTCATGGCAATCATCACACTTTTCTTTTTCTTATTATCTTTAAGTTCGTCTTTGGAGTAGCTGAATATCTTTTTCGATTGGTCGCTATAGGCCATCAACACAACAAAATCACATGGAGTCAGGAAGTCTGACACACGACCTTTCTCCATATCGCCGTTCACGGCATGATGATGAAAAAAATGTGGGATTGATTGTGCTAAAGAAATATCCGGTAGAGCCTCTCGCACATCTCCAAGCAAAGAGATTGTCTGCTGTACCAAAAGGTCATTATCTAAACCTTTTCCGTAGCCATTCTTCCCGTCCCATCGAGGCTTAAATGTCTTAGGGAAATTACGCCCAATCTTGATGATATGCGGTTCAATATCGGCACATATTCCATCAAACCGCATTGATTTTTTCGAGCTCTTGTTATAAGATTTGAAGCCCTGCAGCGATTCATCTAGCGATTTCTCTCCAACTAATATTCTATGATCCAAAAAGCTTGCGTAAACTAAGATATTCACCTCGTGAAAAGCGCCAATAAATTGCTGAATCTTTGCCTGATACTTTTTATCTTTCATTCCGCTCTTACTACTGAAGCTGAGGTACACTTCGGTAATTCCCAGCGCACTGCAGCGTTCGCTAAGACTCTTGTGTTTTCCAACATAGGTATCAAGTGTGCGACTGTAGATGTAGACACCTAAATCAAGCCCTTTGACTAAGTGTTTGAGATTGGAGGTACGTTCTTTGACTTCAGTTTCAGAGACATCATACGCACTTACTGGTGCTGGCAAAGCATAGCAGAATAATATCGCTAAAATTATGTGGAGTCTCTGGATTGTCTTGTTCAAACTTTCGTTAAAGTGCTAGGGATTTAATTTTTGAGTGAGCTAGTCGAGAGCATCATTCGAGGAAGGAAATAAGGGCTACAGAGGTTTTGGATTAAGAATTATTGAGCGCTTAAGAGTGGCTACTAGGGTTGTTACTCCTTTAGCAGATTTCAGCTAATTTGACGCATTTTGAAAACACTACCCCCCTTACCCGCCGTGCCAAGGAGATTCTTCGCCGCGGATGGTTATACATAAATCATCTACAGTAAATGCCGCTATTCTTTCCTCTCTACAAAGAAGATTTCCACCACCAATAGACCTGACTCCAATGGCACTTAGTTAAGCCTATTTTGGTGAGCATTGAGACGCATTATTTCGCTTCATCATACAAGCTATTCGTTCTACCTATCAAGATACTAGCTACTGAATACTTGCTACTCGCTACTTCCCACTCGATAAAACCCCACCTCAAGAAGTCTAAATCTTCCAGTGCGTCGATTGGCGACCAAGCCCCTTAAATAAGTGCCATTGGGCATAGATATGTATCATTCTCGTCTTGCTACCTCCTATTCTAACGGTCGATACTACATGCCGTATATTATGTGCAGGATTAGACAGCGAATGCATCATTTATGGGCCTGCCCAATTTTGTGAAGTAGTATTCTTAAACACCCCTTTATTTATAGCCTCTCTTTCTAATAAGGGTACCTCCTGACCCAGCATCAGTCC
>JBLHPP010000101.1:0-8134 GCA_047624385.1 Crocinitomicaceae bacterium | reverse complement strand
ACTGAAGTGTAGAGGAACATCCCCGCAGCCACACCCAGAATAGTCAACAAAGACCGCATCCGGTGGCGCGTGAGATTCTTTAAAGCTAGAATAAATATCTTCATACTTTAGCGGCTCAGCAAATGCCCCTCATCTACAAGTTTTCCTTTTTCTAACTGCAATACGCGATGCGCTGCGGCGGAGGCTTTAGGATCGTGTGTTACCATCACGATCGTTTTGCCAAACTTCTCTGCTAGGTCGGCTAGCAGACGGAGGATAGAGTTAGCAGATTCACGGTCGAGGTCACCAGTCGGCTCATCTGCCACCAGCAACTCAGGGTCATGGACGATGGCTCTAGCGATCGCTACGCGTTGCTCTTGGCCACCTGAAAGCTCAGACGGTCTATGCTCAGCGCGATCGGAAAGCCCGACTAGGTCCAGAGCTGCCATGACCTTTTGCTTGCGCTCAGACTTACTCCACTTGCCTAACAAAAGTGGCAATTCCACATTCTCGTAGGCTGATAGAATTGGCACCAGGTGGTAAAGCTGAAATATGTAGCCGACGTGCTGGGCACGCCAGCGGGTGAGCTGAGCTCTTGATAATTTTGCTATGTCATTGCCATTGATCAAAATCTCACCAGAAGTCGGAGAATCGATACCAGCGATTAGATTCAGCAGAGTTGTCTTGCCTGAGCCAGAAGGGCCCATCAGCGAGAGAAATTCACCACGGCCCACATCTAATGATAACTTGTCGAGTGGCGTGATGGTTTCTTTATTTTTGTGAAACGACTTTGTCGCTTCTTTGATTTCTATTAAATTTTTCATTCTACTGAGCTATATTAGATTCTTGAACACGCTTACCATCGGTAAGCTCGGTGTGAGGAGGAAGGATCACTCGCTCACCAGATTTGACACCAGAGAGCACACGAATGTGGTCGTCTCGGTGGTCTTGGCCTAGATCAACTGTGCGGAGTTCCGCTAAGCCTGAGGGATTGACTACCCATAGCTGGGAATCGCCGACCATGGCAGACTCAGGAACGAAGAGGGATAAGCTCCCAGCGCTTGCTACCACGCTTGTGTCCATCCCGCTAGGTACGGAATAGAATTTGGCACGTACCAGCATGTCTGGACGCAATCGCGAGTCTGGGTTTTCAATCGCCACTTTTGCTTGCAAGGTATTCCGCTGGAGGTCCGCTGAGCCACTGATCCGGGTCACTCGCCCGTAAAACACCTTATTGGCTAACAGATCACTTACCATCTCAACTTTCTGACCGACACCTAGGCCGGCAGCCTCGGTGAGGGGCACATCAATCCGTGCTTGGAGTTTCTCAGGGTCATACAGCTCGACAATCAATGATGAGCTAGGATCATCCATTTGTAGCATCCGCTTTCTACCAGGTGCCGCGTGAAGCTGGAGTACAATGCCATCCTGCGGCGCTAGGATTTTGGTACGATCGAGAGCCAGCTTCGCTTGAGCTTGTTCTACCTTAAGTTCACTCAGTGAGGCTAACATCGATTCTCTTTGCGCGGCAATTTGGTCGATCTTGGCTGAGAGCTCTGGCAGTTCCGCTTCGATTTGAGCCACTAGCGCTTCGTGGCGTGCCACACTGAACCTAGCTTGCACGATACTTTGTTCGGAGACTCCATTTTTACCAATCGATTCTAAGCGCTTGAGGTTATCACGTTCTTGGTCGAGCAATCTCATACCGGCTATTACTTTCTTTTGCGCAGCCGTAATTTGGGCCTCCACGATGGGGACTCCTTTGCAGTAGGCATCGATCGCTTTCTCCATGCTCACGCACTTTTGTTTAGCCGCCTGAAGAAAGAGTTCTTGCTCGTCGTCGATCAATGTGGCTAGGAGTTGACCCTTCTTCACCGACTGGCCTTCTAGCACCTCTAATTGATCGACGATGCCATTGATCAAGGCTGGGACGTAGGTGGTATATGGATCTGGCTCGACCCAGCCGGATGCCTGGAAAAGCATTTGGCTAGCACCACCTGAGGAGATTTGTTCGCCCTCTGAGGCGCGCACAGTAACCACTTGCGCAGTCTTCACCAAGGTGGCAGGCATGATGCGAGAACCGAAGAGGAAGGCGAGCACGAGGATGAATCCGAGCAATAAGCCCAGCGGAAGAAGCCAGGTCATCGATATGCGTTTCTGCGGAACCATGGCGGTGGTTTTGGAGTCATTTCCTCCACTTTGAGTGAGTATATCTAGTGACATTGATTTGAATGAATTGTGATGAAAAAATGGTGAGTCCGCACTGCGGGGAAAGCTCAACATGGTGGCAAGGTACGCATCGTAGCTACCTGGCTCAGGGGAACCTAACAACTCGTTAGACCTGAGTGCACAAATTGCCACGAATCAATCCAAGCGGACAGATAGCGTAGCGGCTCAATATCAAAGTAAAAAGACAGAATGCCTCACAAAGAGAGGTACAGAAGAAAGGGGTGGCGGTGGCACTGGGCTACCGCGTGTGCGGCACACCTGCTCGGGCACAAAGCAGTCGACCAACACATAGTCGACAGGAGGAGGCATGGCAATCGGCCTGACAGGTGAGAATTCAAATCCCGCACCTTGGCGATAGTCACTGATATCCATCGTAAAACTCAGCATACAATCCTGCTTCTCACCCTGGATTTTACAAATGGGTTCGGAAGCGGGCTCAGCCGAGGCACAACAATTTGAGGAACAAGTAGGTTCCTCGGCAACTGCCGCTGAATCGACCTCACAAGCGCAGTCGAGCATGACAAAGGACTCCATGCAGAGGCAGTACTTCACCGCAGGAAACTTCAGCGCGACGACCATTGTCATCACGCAGAATAGAAAAATTCCTGTCAGTTTTTTAGCCACTTCTCTCATAAGAGGCTTACATTATCCCATTTATTCCAGCGGATGTCAAATCATAGGCGTTTGCAGGGAGCTCTAGGCCTCTGGGTTCAGACATTGAAGCGGGAAGGTGGAGGGATTTTAACCGCGAAAAATACGAAAGGTTCGAAAGACTGGGATGATGGAACATCTTTACCACGGATATCACGAATGGCGGCTGGGATGATGGAGCAGGAAATTTATCCGCCATAGACCCTGGCGAAGGAGGAGCCACGCATTGAGACCGCCAAGTTCCAGCTTGGCAGTAATCAACAGCCTTCAGCCGTGATAACTCCTAAGTGAAGCAAAACCGAGGACCGCTCCCGGCGCTATTAGATTGGCTTGCACTGGATTGGATCAAAACGTATAAGACGCGGCAACAAGCATATGACTATCATCGCCTCAATCCTCGACTATAACGCCTACAAGCTGATCCACATTGTTGGTGTCATCACACTCTTCATGGGGTTCGCCTATGGAATGAAGTCATGGAGCAAGGGAGCCGCCATCGCTCACGGCATAGGCCTGATGCTCATCCTGATTTCTGGATTTGGAATCATTTCAAAAAACTACAACAATCAACTAGCATCATGGATGTTCATCAAACTCGCTATCTGGCTAGCCCTTGGTGGTGCGATTGTCCTAGTCAAACGCAAGCTCGTCCCTGAATTCGTGGCCTGGGTCATCCTCCTTACTTTGGGAACCTCTGCAGCATGGACTGTGCTCTACGGTAGAGGTATTCTGGTTTCAATCTAGACAATTCTAGATCTTTCAAATCACCATGAAGTGATCCTAAGTTTGGATTTATACCGACTATTTTTTGATCCCTAGCTTCTGGGTTCGCTCCCCAGCGGCGCTCAAGTGCTCTTCCAATGCCTCGCGTGCGGCATCTGCATCAGAGTTTTTGATCGCCTCAACAACAGCGGCATGCTCAGAGAGTGTCTGCTGCCGCATCCCTTCTGTTGCGCCTGTGTGAGCCTCCGCAATATAGCGTTGGTAGTGCGTGTGCAACGTCTGGCCAATCATGTTGATGAAGGCATTGTTGCATGTCTCTAGGATGATGAGGTGGAACTTCGAATCCAACTTTCCAAATTCTGCTGTATCTTTAGCATCGCACATTGCATCGAGCACATCGATTAGTAACTGGAGTGGTGCCGCCTTTTTCTCGTGACTACGGGCCAAGCGGCCCACTGCCGCGCCTTCGAGTAACACTCGGAATTCCATCAAATCTTCAGTAGCTTTGACTTCTGTCGTAAGGCCAGAGTATGCAGTCATCGCCTTGGAAACCATTTCTAGATTTCCACCCGACACGTAACTTCCGCTGCCGTTGACAGTTTCGATAATCCCGCGCCCTCTCAGCTCGCGTAATGCCTCGCGAACCGCGGTACGGCTCACACCAAATTCTTCACAGAGTTTACCTTCAGAGGGCAGCTTGTAGCCCTGCTCCCACTGACCAGAAAGAATACGTCCCTCAAGCTTGCGCTCGACGCCTTCACTCAGGGGCGCCTGCCTCACTGCTGCAGAGATACGATTTTTGCTCACTATAGCCATTTCTAGCCTGTCACATATCTACTAGCAATACTTTCCTCGATCCGTTCAGCTAGTCAGATTGGCATTGGATTTAGCTTTCGTAGTAAGTATAGCCGCTGAGGCCGTTACGGTAGGCATCGACAATGAGCTTACGCTGCTTAGCACTGATTTTACCTTTGCTGACGGCTTTCTCTGCAAAATTGCGGAAGCGCTTTTCCAGATCTTTGGGATCGTATTCTACGTAGGAAAGGACGTCGGCTACGCTGTCGCCTTCGACTTCGTGGGTGTAGGTGATTTCGCCCTCGTCGATACCGACAGATACCACGTGAGGGTCACCTAATAGGTTATGTAAGTCACCAAGAGTTTCTTGGTAAGCCCCTACGAGGAAGGCGGCGATGTTGTACTCTTCACCAGGTTGGCGATCGTGTACTTGAAGGTAAGTGGATATTCCGTCACGGTTGATAAATCGGTCGACTTTACCGTCACAGTCGCAGGTGATATCTGCGAGGATGGCGCGATGCGTTGGCTCAGTATTGAGCTTATGAATCGGCATTATAGGGAAAAGTTGGTCAATCGCCCAAGAATCTGGAAGTGATTGGAAGACTGAAAAGTTGGCGTAGTAAAAATCAATCAGGGTGGACTGGAGAGCCTGCAAGTCTTCGGGGATGTGATCGAGGAGTTGTGCTTTCGCAGCAATTCTGGTGCAAACGTGCCAGTAGATATTTTCTGCGGCAGATCGAGCTCGCAGGTCGATCACGCCGTGGCGAAACAAATCTCGGACTTGATCGCGGCAGAAGAGGGCGTCGTTGAAGCATTCTTGGAGGTCGTCCCTGTCGATGCGGTTACGAATTTCCCAAAGGTTGTGCAGCATGTCGTGAGCGTCTTTTGCGGGTGCGGCTGGTTCCTCTGGTTGGGAAAAGCGGGTGACGTCTAGTATGTTGAAAACGAGGACTGAATAGTAAGCAACGACGGCACGGCCAGATTCCGTAACGATTGTGGGGTGCGGGATGCTGGCTTCGTCGCAGTGCTTTTGAACCACTTCGATCAGGTTCGAGGCATATTCTTTGAGTGAGTAGTTGCAGGAGGAAGCAAAGTTGGTGTGTGAGCCATCGTAGTCGACAGCGAGGCCACCACCCATATCGAGAATTTCCATGGGAGCACCTTCTTGAGCGAGGTTGACAAAGACACGCGCGGCTTCAGTAGCAGCCTCGCGGATCGCACGGATATTCGGCAGCTGGGAGCCTTGATGGTAGTGAAATAGTGTGAGGCAATCGAGGAACCCTTCGGACTTGAGTAGGTCGATGGCGTCGATCAACTGCGGTGAATTGAGGCCGAATACCGAGCGATCACCGCCAGACTCAGCCCAGTGGCCTTCAGATTTGGTAGAGAGACGGAAGCGAATACCGAGCTCGGGGCGGATATCGAGAGCCTTCGAGCGCGCGATGATGGCGGGGAGCTCGCTGGGCATTTCTAGGACCATGATCACTCGGATGCCCATCTGGATGGCGCTTAGAGCGAGGTCAATAAACTCGTCGTCTTTATAGCCATTACAAATGAGGTAAGCATCAGGATCATGCATGTAGGCGAGAGCGGCGATGAGTTCAGGTTTCGAGCCAGCCTCGAGCCCGTAGTTGTACTTTTTGCCGAACTCAGAGATTTCTTCGATCACCTGCTGCTGCTGGTTTACTTTGATCGGGTAAACCCCGCGGTATTTTCCTTGGTAGGATGTTTCTTTGATTGCTGTGAGGAAGGACTCGTTGAGGTCTTCGATTCGTCTGTCTAGCAAATCACGGAAACGTAGTAACTGAGGCATTGCGCCACCACGGTCGGCTAAGCCTTCAATGATTTTTTGCAATGAGACGGGGACCGTAGAATCTCCGTCCCGCAGCTGGACTACGGCATCGCCATCGGTGTTGATATCAAAATAGCCATTGCCCCAGCGCTGAACTCCGTAAAGCTCGCGGGCGTCGTCGATATTCCAGCTCATGTGGTGTAATATAGGATTAGAGTAGAAAGATGCTAGTTTGAAGTGATGTATGGGTACAAAAAAACCGAAGGGATAGTCCCTTCGGTTTTGAGAATTATAATGAGGCTAGATTAGCCGCCAGGTAATAAGACCTCAGCAGAGTCTATGTTGTCAACACGGTCAAAGATATTGTTCTCGTTTTCTTCGATTGCACCTTGCTGAGAATCGCCGGAGCTATCGACCGCTGGGCCATCATATTCAATTTGCATTGCCTGCGATGAACCGTTGATTTTAACGACGATTGCTTGACCTTCCCAAACTGCTGTATCAAATGATCCTTCACCTGCAACAGAGTCAAAGATGAGAGGGATATTGGTACGAGATGAAGTATTGAGGCCAGAGACATATCCCCAAGCATTTTCACCAGAGGTGAGTATACCGTCTTCATCAGGAGGGCCAGTGCCGTCTACGACTCCTAGAACACTATTTTCTTTATTCCAGAAGCTTACTTCTTCGTCAATCTTACCAGCATCTAGAAGTTGGGTGAAGCATGCTTCCGCAGTGTCTCCATCATCACCTGTGTTTTCATTAGGGAAGATTCCGTTATTATCTGAAGCAAAACTGAACAGAGCTGTGTAGATCTGTTTACCATTGTTGATGGCAGTAGTTTTAGCCGCGGCTTTCACCTGCTTCATGATAGGACCATAGGACATGGCCGCGAGACCCGCGATGATTGCAATCACCACGAGGAGTTCTACGAGGGAGAATCCCTTGCGTAGTCGAGTTTTGTACTTAATTTTCATTTTCTTAGTTTGGTTTAATTTGGTTTTGTGCCGACGTATCGGCGAATTATGGTTTGCGTCTGTATGATGCCTGATGGCAACGCGGTATGGGTATGTATGGAATCAAGCCTGTCGGAACGACGAGCCTGATAATAAATATTAGCGAGCGTCCCTAGTCTGGCAAGGTAAAAGAACGCAAGATTCGAGCTTTATGTGTGTCCATTTATGTACCAATTCAGCTGTTGGAGCCGGATTCTGGTGAATGCCTCGAAATGGCTCAGGTGTGTCAATCTGACGCATCCGTGTTGCGCCCGACTGTGTCAATATGACTCAACATAGAATTATTTAATTTTATAGAATAGCTTCAGTTGTATGATTTTCAATGGTCTGCGGTGATTGGTGGAAGCTGGCACGCATCTTGCAAAAGAACAGGCAGACAAGAAAGCGCTCTCTGAAACGCAGTGAGGCGAAATCATTTAACTCAAAACGAAACAAACTATTATGGCTAAAATTCTAGGGATCGACTTAGGTACTACCAACTCATGTATGGCAGTAATGGACGGTGGCGAAGCTACTGTTCTTGAAAACTCTGAAGGAGCACGCACAACTCCATCTGTTGTGGCATTCGCTAAAAGCGGTGAGCGCCTCGTCGGTCAGGCGGCAAAGCGTCAGGCAGTGACTAACCCGAAGAACACCATCTTCTCAGCAAAGCGCTTTATCGGACGTAAGTACGACGAGCTCACTGACGGCGACAAGGGAGTCCCTTACGACGTGGTCAGAGCTGACAACGGCGACGCTCACATTGAGGTAGAGATCGATGGTGAGAAGAAGACATACTCACCGCAGGAGATCGCAGCAATGGTGCTCGGCAAGCTCAAGGCCGATGCCGAGACTAAAATCGGTGAGACAATCACTGAAGCAGTAATCACTGTTCCAGCATACTTCAACGACTCCCAACGTTCTGCTACTAAGGCAGCTGGTGAGATCGCAGGACTGAAAGTCCGCCGTA
>JBLHPP010000100.1:0-8226 GCA_047624385.1 Crocinitomicaceae bacterium | reverse complement strand
CTGGCATATAAAGTCTACAAATCGCTGCATAGTTCCTCTTGCGGCGGTATCTGTGGCTGTAATATGATGCCTGATAAAGCGAAAAATAAGATCTTAGAAATGATTGATAAAGCGCCTAAAAACTAATGAAAACCTTACCGGGCACCTCCGGCAACTCCCGCTGTCGGTGTGTGAGTTATTAATTCTTTAAATTTGCGAGCGTAGCTCGTTTTTGAAGATAGGCCCCCTTCGGGCTGGAAAGCCTTTCCAGCACCACCAACGCTAGTTGCCGGAGGTGCCCTACCGTATTTCTCTCATATGAAAATCAAATGGAACCGCCTCAACCGTAAAACCCATTACTGGGGGGCTATTATCTGTTCAGTACCCGTTCTGATCGTAATTATTACGGGCATCCTACTTTTACTAAAAAAAGAAGCGGCTTGGATCCAGCCACCAACGATCAAGGCGGAAGGCGGCGCACCTAGTCTGAGTTTCCAACAAATTCTAGAAGCTTCTAAGCAAGTGCCCGAAGCTCAAATCTCTAGCTGGGACGACATTGACCGGCTTGATGTCCGCCCCAGCAAAGGCATCATCAAGGTCCGAGCTGATAACAGTTATGAAATACAGCTCGATCACGACAGCGGAGAAGTTCTTCAGGTAGCCTACCGCCGCAACGAACTCATCGAATCTCTACACGATGGTTCATGGTTTCATGACCATGCAAAGCTCTGGATATTCCTCCCCAGCGCGGTTGTCTTACTCGTGCTCTGGCTCTCAGGAATTTACCTCTTTGTGACTCCTTTGCTATCTAAACGTAAGCGCAGGCTAAAAGAAAAGGCTAGCCAGCTCTAAAGCAGGGTAACCAAACACATGAAACTTGTAAATTAAGGACTCGTGGTAGTGTCTCGCCTCTCTTATTTATAATAAAGCTCCGTAGTAGAAAGTCTACTACGGAGCCATATTAGCGTGGTGCGACACCCATCGACCCACTGTCCACACAGAAATTAATTTAACTAGAAGTTGTAAGTTGCCGAAATGTAGCAGCTGCGTCCTGGCTCAGATTGGGCTATACTCGTCCTTTCATATTCTTGATCTAGCAAGTTATGAACGCCGGTGGTTAGGGTGAAATTCTCTGAAACTTGCCAATCAGCAAAGATTCCATAAGTATCATAGCCACTCGTTTTAAGCCTATTATCTTGAACTTTATCTTCCCTAGAAGAAACCCAAAGCCCACGCGCTCCAACGGTAATATCCTCATTTACAAAATAACCACATTCTAGTGCTAGCTTATCACCAGGGATCGTATTGAGATCATCTCCTGTAGACTTATCTTCACCTGAGAGGGCAGAGAAAGATCCATTCGCATACCAATTACTCGCATCATAGCGTAGAGTTGCCTCCCAGCCTTGAATCACAGTTTCATCCCTATTCACAGTTTGCCGCTGGTCCTGAACGAGTGTGCCTGGCCCCATGAATCCGGGATAGGATGGCGTCACTACGGTACCTACAATCTCAGTATCTAGAGTGTCTTCTCCCTTCTTACGGTACCAGACTACTCTGCTCGTTAGTTTTGCGTCATGAAGGTCTTTGGTAAAGTCGACTCCAATCTCTACATTCTGGCTGGACTGAGCCTCTAGGTCCTCGTTAGATACAAAGACTTCTTCATAATACCCCGCGGGAAAGAAACTAATAGGAACCACGCCATAGTGGCTGCCATTCTGGTAAATCTCGTTCAGTGTTGGTGCTGTGAATGCTTGTGAAAAGCTAGAGAAAATCGCCAGCCCATCTAGGGCTTCATATCTGACTTCCACATTGGGAGAAAACTGACTATCTGATTGGGAGCGTCCTCCATCACTTGAAGAACTAGCGTGGTCGTATCTCAACCCCAAAGCTCCTGAAATACCATTGCTCCATGATGTGTCATTTTGTGCGAAAAAAGCATAAGTTTGCGCATCTGCGTTCGGCCTGCCACTGGATGAACCAACTTTACCAGGTGCGTAAAAATCATCCCGCGTCTCTCGCCCCGTTTGATCGTCTCTATAAATTTCAAAACCAGTGATTAAATTATGCTCAGCATTCCACGCTTCGTAACGACTATGGTTTACTATCTCTAGCCCTAGTGTGCTCAACTCATGTCGATTTTCTCTTCCTAGGTTGCTACCACTTGCTGCTTGGTAGATACGTGATTGTTCAGTTTCATTCCAATAGAGTAAACTCTTCAGGTCTAACCATTGGTTAGATTCAGGGCTGAATGAGTGGCTCAGGGTGAACTGCTGGTGGCTAGTTTCACGATCCACTAAAGCATTACTTATTCCTTCTTCATTCTGTGGATTTGCACCATTAGAATCTTTCGACTCGTAGTTCGAGTAAGTAAATTCTATGCGTTGATCCAAATCGACATTATAGCCCGCTTTGAAGAGGTAGTTTGTCACCTCGATGGCCGATCCTACAGAATCGAGACCATTAGCTAGACGCACATCACCCGCATCTCTATAGATAACAGAGGCAAGAAAATCCCAAGCCCCCTGCTGTACAACACCAACTCCGGAATAAACCATTTCATCATTTCCTGAGGAATACGCAGTCTTCACTCGTCCAGCTGTTTCGATTCCACCTCCTAGATCTCCTCCTAGAAAGTCATCCACACTCCAGGTATTTAGGCTTACGACTCCAGCTCCACCACTTCCATAGAGGTGACTCCCTGACCCACGCAGAGTTTCCCCCCTACTGAGCAGCTCAGGATCGACGAAAAACCGTTGCCCAGAGTGGCCAGATGCGAAATTCTGACGAGCCCCATCAATCCTAACAGTCACAGCACTACCTCCTTCACCTCTAATCTCTAACTGCTGACCAGTCTGTCTTGGCCCACCCGAAAACTCGACTCCTGGTTGGTAACGAAATATATCATCTAAAGTCCTCGGCTGAAACAATCTAAGATCCTCCGAATCAAATATGGAAACCTGCGAATTCACGAGTGCGGCATCTTTACCATAACGAGTAGCGGTAACGACAGTAGTCTCCAACGTCTGAGACGTCTCCTCTTCAGCCATTAAATCAACTACTAGAGCTAAATTAATCACAATACATACTGTAAATTTTTTCATACTATTTAATTAGTTATTTTTAGTTATTTTTTGAGAAATACGCCTCGAGAGCACTGACCAATTTAACAACATTTTTTTGTTGAATTTCTTCCTGTTCGCCTAACATGAAACGCAGAGAACCATGCTCTGTGCGCTTTTTTAGAGTGTAGCTTTGCTTGTTAACTAACACTTGCCGCCAAGATTTTTTCACCGCATCCCAGAATTGTTGATTTTCTTTCCAGTAACTATCTACAGCTGAGAAATCAACACCATCTACTCTCGTGTAGGTATTGAACCCCACCTCCCTGCACAGCGGGTAGTTCAGATTATCCCTCTTCACCTGTTTGGCATTGTCCTGTTCATGAACCCATCCCTCAGAATTTATCGTATGGCGATTCAGCGCAATTATCACATCGTAGTCTTTGCGGTTTTTATACTCACGCCGGGGTAATGGTCTAGCTGTCAAAGCACTTTTCCAACTACTACTCCGCTTGTTATGCTCCCAGATCCCGAAAGATTCGTAGCGTGGAGAATCAGTCGTCTGAGTTACTAGTTGAGACCAAGTTCCTGCTGCTTGTGTCGCATCTAGCGTGCGCTTCTTCCATGCTCTGTGCCCCTGATACTCGAGTAATTCATTATCCTCATATTTCCAGATTTGGGACCAATGCTTCACCACCTCACCTTGGACTTGTAGCAAATGTTGCAGTTCGATCTCCTTACCTATATCCCGTACTATCACCACTTTTTCATGCGCTGATGCATTATACACTTTCTCTTTTAGTGTGTATCCCTCACTCAGATTCACAGTTTCTTTAAAGTAAAACTCAACCTTGAACTCGCCTGCCATATTAAGAATGGCCGCTCGGTCCTTCTCAAAATCAGCCTTGGCACAAATACATGATACTGCTAGCGCTATCGCAACGATATGTGTTATCTTCATCATCGTGGATGCTGCACAGATTCCTCACCGCCCGCTAACGCTGGGTTGCTATTCAATAGCGGTTAAATGCCTGGCGTCATCGATGCACTAATGTAGGACATCCAAGCGTCTTCATTTCTCAATCTTTTTGGGGTTTCGATACACCTTCTTATTATCGATATTTTCAATAACTAATACTGATTACTGTTGCTATTGAGACTCATTAACTAAATAAGTGAGGGATTCAAATTTTAAAGATGGCCAAAGAGAAGTTATTATATGGAGACTATGAGCGTGAGGGTGTGCAACTCTGCCGCCACCTAGGCTTTCATGATTTCTCCACTTCTTTACCAGAAGGCGCTTTACACATTATTTTTAACTTAGAAGGAACAGGTATTGTCTTCGGTAATTCTTTGCGAGTTAGTTTGAGCCCCAGAACGATGGTAGTGTTTCACCGAGCTATGGGAGAGAGTTTGAGTGCTCACCGGATGGGCGAAAACAATGATTTTTTAGTGCTCAGTGTGACCACCCAATGGATCGTCCGCACTTTTGGCTCACGACAGGATGCCCTTCACCCTATACTACGAGGAATACTTACAAATACTTCATCAGCGAGCACGGCCCTAGGGAAAGTGAGGATCATGTCCTTAGCTGAATATGAAATTGCAACGGACTTAGTCAGTCCGCCAGTTGCCACGGCAGCACAATATTTTTGGTATCTAGCAAAGGTCTTAGAAATCCTCACTCACCACTTATTTGCTTCTTCAGACCTGTCTCAGACAGAACACTTCTGTAGCAAAGTTAAGCGTAACACTCGCGAACGAGCGGAGCGATCGATCAGCTGGCTCAAAGAGCATCTGGACCAAACACTAGATCTCAACTCTATGGCCAGTCACATTGGTTGCGCCCCGCATTATCTGAGCCGCCAGTTTAAGAAATCTACTGGCATGACTCTGAAGCAAAAGCACCGGGAATTACGAATAGACCATGCAGCGAAACTACTCGAAGACGGAGACTATAATGTGACGGAAGCAGCCATGGAGGTAGGCTACAATTCACTCTCACATTTCTCCAAGGCCTTTCAAGAAGTCAAAGGCTGTCTGCCTTCAGAATTTATATCTAGCTAGGCTGGGCGACGGCGACTATTGACCATATTTTGCAGAGCAACCTGCTTATCCTTGTATGTTCGAGCCTCACTGAATGCCTCACGCACTCGTCTAAGGCGATCCTTCACAGACTCTCTTAATTCACCATACTCCGGCACTGTAATTTCCAGCTTCTTACTTTCAGACATACCAACATACTGCACTATTTTGTAAGTCTCGCTAATGGTTGAATGTTATACATTAGCGATTGATTGTCTTCAAAACCCATGCCATTATTCAGTAACTAAATTATTCACCATTATTCTGGGGATTATCTTTCAGTTAAGGGCACCTCCGGCAACTAGCGTTGGTGGTGCTGGAAAGAATTTCAGGCTAGGCGTGATGAGTGAGCGGATTTTTATCCGTGAACGAAGAATAACGCAGCCGTGCGCAGAAAGGCTTTCCAGCCCGAAGGGGGCCTATCTTCAAAAACTAGCTACGCTCGCAAATTTAAAGAATTAATAACTCACACACCGACAGCGGGAGTTGCCGGAGGTGCCCTTAACAAAAAATAAGAATAGCAAATATTATGAAAACGATAATCAAGATGATAATAGCGGTAATAATGACTGGGTCCTGTACTGCGGAAGATGCCGTCCACAGGGTTAAAATACTGAAGATCACCAGTGACATTCAGAAAACACCGAGCTTTACAGTTAGCGGGGTGAAGAATAAATCAACTAAGCCAAGAAATTGGCTAGAGATCGAAGCTGAAGTTGAAGTTGAAACCACAAGTAAGTCTAAGTTTATTCCCGAGATCACAGCAAATTGGTATGTAGTGGTTAAGGATAGCACTAATGATAAGGCCGTTCGGCTATTAGGCAGCGTCACATTCAAAAACATTAGAACTAAGGACAAGAAGATATTCCTTAGTGCTTATATTGAGCCTGACACCCTCGAACGTTTAACAGGTAAGGAACGTCCAAGTGATAGTGATATAGAAGCAGTAGCTCTCACTATAGAAGGTTCTGGCATATTTACACAGGGCAAATACGCACTTGGACTAGAGAAGGCCACAGCTAAGGAGGAGTCTCGGTGGTGGGATGAATGGAAGCAAGAGAGTTTGCGTGACCTCATTGTAGCTAAGAGCACTACTCCTTTTGCTCCGTTATGGAGTGATCGCTACCCGACGGAGAAAGTAAAGAAATAAAAAGCAGACCTTAAAAAAGGTGGTTATGGGTAACTTAGTCCAGCTTTTGCTATAGCTATGGCTGGCAAGCTCCGGGTTATATTTATGAGCTTCTCCTCATAGGCCTTGCGGCAAGTAACGACGATACTCTTTTGTCTGTTTAGGTTGAAAAATTCAAGCGGAGCCTAGATGATTAAATAGAATCTGAATCTCATTTTGCGATCCAGTTCACCAGATAATATTACTTCTAAATCATTATTGCCCGAAGTGTCTAGATAGCCCACAACTACTTTCATCATGGCTGCACCACTTTACGGACTCCTTCTCGTCGGCGGAAAATCCACCCGCATGGGTCAGGACAAGGCCCAGCTCATCTACCGTGACGACCAACCTGAGTGGATACGTTTGCACGGCCTGCTCAATGCGCACTGCGAAAAATCATTTCTGAGCCACCGTTCTGATCAAGAATTTGGCGTGGAGGCTATCATCGACCCTGCTGAGGGTCCGCTCTGTGCCATTCATGCTGCGCAACAAGCACACCCACAAGCTCGCTGGCTGGTTATAGCTTGCGACCTACCACTACTCGAGTCTTCTACCATTGCCGCGCTGATAGCCAGTTCAACCGAGCAGAAGCAAGCAACTAGCTACCGTAGCCGAGTGGACCAGCGAGCTGAACCACTTTGTGCAATCTACGAGCCCAGTTCAGCTGATGGTATCAGCCAAGCAGTCAAAAATGGATTTCGATGCCCACGCATGGTTCTAGAAATAATCGACACCAAACTCATTGCCCTAGCCTCCCCACATGCACTCGATAATGCTAACAGCCCAGCTGACACATTAGAGGTCCGTAGCCTTCTCAACCATTCTCGTATGTCTAAAAAAATCACCGTCCGCTATTTTGCTCAACTTCGTGAACTTGCCGGTTGCGACGAGGAATCTGTCACCACTGAATCCGTCACTTCATCCGGCCTCTACGAAGAACTCAAATCTCGCCACGCCTTTCCGCACAAACAAAAGCAACTGATGCTAGCGATCAATGACGATTTCTCAGATTGGGCCACCCCGCTCAAACCTGGTGACGAAGTTGTATTTATCCCACCGGTTGCCGGCGGCTAAGCTAAAAAGAAGTTAAGAGCTTCCACGCTACCCAAGCTCCCGTAGGCCTTTGTCACGTAGCCACCATGGCTGATCACATAGTCTTTCACCTCTTGTTGGGAATTTCCAACGCAGGCAATCATCCCAGCCACGTCTGGGTGTAGTTTATCAATATCATTGTGCCCGTCGCCGATGGCAAAGACTCTCTCGACCGGCACCTGCACCATCCTTGCCAATTCCTGTAATGAAGTGCCTTTGTGGTAATCTTTATGGGTGAAGCGCATGTAGATCGAATTTCGTAACACTCCGACGAGAGGATAGCCCTTCCGTTGCTCTTCCACGAATGCGGCAATCACCACCATCTCATCTTCAGAGCTTGCAATAATACCAGCCGGATCCCCCTCTTCTTCAATCCACTGGGCCGCTGTCTGATCCTCGATGTATTGTTTCATCAGGTTGATGAATTTAGCTGATTCCTCCATAAAGAGAGCGGTGTCTCGCACGTGGTTTTCATGCCAGTCCTCTACCCTCTTCCATCGGCCAAAACTGTCACCTGGAGTGTATATTTCGCGTTCGCGAGCAACCAAAAAGTCTGGTGAAAAGGGAAAGGAACCTTGCTCAAACCCATCCATCATATTGAGCAACGACCTACCGGTATTGATTGCCCAGAGCCATCCATCCTGGCGTAACTTCTCAATTGTCTCATAAAATACAGGCTCTAAAACAACCTCATTCTCAGGTAAAAATAGAGTGCCATCAAAATCAAATGACAATATTCCTCTTACCTCTGCTGGATAATCCAATACGCGCATGCGCACAAGTTAGGCCTGCCAATATTTAATAGAAACTTAAAAAAACGCCAACTCGAATGAACGA
>JBLHPP010000099.1:0-8229 GCA_047624385.1 Crocinitomicaceae bacterium | reverse complement strand
GCCTAGCCTCGCTTGAAATTCTTTCCAGCACCACCAACGCTAGTTGCCGGAGGTGCCCTTTATACCACTTAGCAAAACCAAAGAGACAAATGCTCTTTTTGAGGGCTTTAGGGAAATGCGCTACGCGGAAAGCTTTGAGTGCTGGGCGCTTTTGATTCACTAAGTGGTATTAGTTGGATAGAATCTAAAGGAATCTTCCGCCAATTTAGTGGTTCAAAAATCCATCTTTCTAACTCTTAAGAAATTCACGGATAACCGAGGTGAATTCTTCTGGCTTCTCCCATGGCACTCGATGTCCGCAATCTTTTACAACTACGAGCGTTGCATTGGGGATCACTTCCACGGCAGCACGAGCCACCTCCAGAAACTTTATATCTCGCTCGCCTACTAGCCAAAGCACTGGGCAGGTCACCTTCGCTAGCTGCGGTAAGAGATCTTCTTGCACTCCGACAGTCCAATCCATGAATGATCGAGCCACCGCTTCTCGTCTTGGTTTGAGAACTCGTCGGTCAGGCATGGCTTCACCAGCTAATACTCCCTGAGCATTCCACTCAGCCAAAAATGTACCCCACTCGCCCTTGAGCGACTTAGCTGCCCATACGGCATCCAGCGCTTGTCTTGGGATTCTGTCCACTTCTGCAATTCCTGTGTGCGCTGAGACAATCACTGCCTTACTCCACTTGGCCGGATTATCGAGCAGAGCGTGGAGTGCTAGCCTGCCACCCATTGAATAACCTAGCAGTATAGGGGCCTTAGCATGCACTTCCTTGTTAAAGGCTGCGCCGAATTCACTAATCGGCATCGGGCAGCATGCTAAAAATTGCCATAGATCCACGCGTGCCACAGGCATTCCATCAGGCTTCATTGCTGTCGCGAGATCTTTCCAGTCCGTGGCCATCCCCACCGCGCCATGTAATGCGTATATCACAGATGTATTTTCCCTCCTCCTTCGACTAAACTCAAGCGAAAACGGCTAGATTTAAGTCGTTATTAACATGCCCAATATTTACATCAAAAATGGTCTGCTTAGTATTGCACGATGAAGATGGGGTTACTAGTTCAATTGGACCAAACTCCAATCTAATTGATAGATCTTTATCTAACACTCATCGAGCTTCTGAGTAGTAGATATGGCATGCTTTCACCAAATAATTCCACCTAGGACACCCGCCATTAGCACCGCCAGCCAGGCGGGAACCTTGCGTGTGCCTATCGCGAGAAAGATGGGCACAATAATCACAAAGTCTAGGGCTTCGGTCACCACACCCGCTTTAAACATGCTCACTAATGCCGCGGCTAAAAGCCCAACCACAGCAGCATTTGCGCCCATCACGGCACCTCTCGCGCGCGACATCCCCTTCAGCCAATTCCAAACTGGCACTCCAGCAATTAGTAAAAGCATGCCAGGGGCAAATATCGCAGCTGTGCCTGTGATTCCGCCCAACCATGGATTCCCCCCGATTCCCACAGAGGCCCCAAGGTAGGACGCTAGCGTGAACATCGGTCCAGGAACGGCTTGGGCTGCGCCATAGCCAGCGAGGAAAGAATCTTGCTCCATTAAATCCGCGCCAACAAAGCTCGACTCTAACAACGGTAACACCACGTGGCCGCCACCAAAAACTAATGAGCCAGCACGCAGTAGGCCGGCAGCAGCCTCGGCACCTGATCCCATTTGCGCTAGGAATGGCAAACAGCAAACCGCGCCGATAAAGGCTGCTAAGCCAACCACGCTGAGAATCGGTAATCTACCAAGCTTCTCTACAGCATCCTTTTTTACACGAACCTTAGATTCGGAAAAAAGATAGGCACCAAAAATACCTCCTAACAGGATAACTAATGGCTGCAGCCATGCTTGCGAGGCCATGAGTAAAACGCCGAGTGATCCAATAGCTACATAAAGTTGTGGTAAGCCGGGGCATAGCTTTTTATACATCCCTATAACGGCAAGAGCGACGATTGCGATCGCGGCTAATTTGAGCCCATGAATCCAGCCAGTACCGACCACTTCGGAAATTGGCTGAAGTCCCACAGCTAACATAATCATTAAGATTGCAGAGGGTAATGTGAAGCCTATCCATGAGCCCAAGGCTCCAAGCCAGCCTCCTTTTTCGAAACCAATAATCGCGCCTAGTTGGCTACTTGCTGGGCCAGGCAAGAACTGACAAAGCGCCAGTAGTTCAGCAAAACGCTCCTCGCTAACCCAACCATGCTTGACCACATAGGCCTCACGGAAATACCCCAAATGAGCAACCGGTCCACCAAATGATGTCAGTCCAAGCTTGAGAGAAGCTAAGAAACAAGTAATAAATTGCATAGCGCAACGCTAGTACCTCAATGAACGAGCAGCAAATAAAAATATGCCTATTTGGTGGCACCTTTGACCCCATCCACCTCGGCCATACATTTATTGCCCACCAGGCAGTATCTCAGCTGGGGATAGATAATATTATCTTTCTACCCTGCCAACAATCCCCCCACAAACTGGAGACCCAGTCGATCTCTGCTGAGGACCGTTTAAGAATGTGTCAATTAGCTACCACCAAACTGCCATGGGCGGAGGTTAGCGACTACGATCTCAGGTCTCCCGCTCCATCGTATTCATGGCGCACGGCTGAGCACTTCAAGAAAATCTATCCAGATGCTCAGTTATTCTGGCTTATGGGAACCGATCAATGGGAGTCGATCTCGCGCTGGGCACGAGCAGAGTATTTCGCTAGCCTGCTAAACATCATTGTCTACAGCCGGGACTCACTAGCAAAACCAATTGAAGCTTTCGAATCCACGTTACTCAACACCCTACAGCACCCAGCCTCAGCAACTATTGTCCGACAGCAAGTTGCAAATCAAGAAAACCCATCATGGTTGCACCCCAATGTGGCTAGCCACATCAAAGAAAATCGGCTCTACCTCAAGTCGCCCCTTGCTTAAATCCTGATTCACTCCTCTAATATCAATTAAAGAATCCACTCCTATGAAAAAAATCTCTCTACTCTTAGCCGTCGTTTTGACCGCGCCCCAAATGATCGCCCAGGAATCAACTCCGAAAGAAATTCCTGCTCCAGCAAAGAATGAGCCTACTGAGCGATTCAAAAATGCCATTAATGCATTTAGCAACTTGCCGGAAGAAACCCGTATCGCCTTCGTTAAGCAGAAAAACGACGCTGGAATCTTGTTTCAGAATAAGCGTGTGTTTGAAGCCCTTGAAGCGACCCGTGAGCTAATTATTATTTTTCCAGATGACCCACAAGTGATCAATCTTCGTGGCGCATGTTACGTCGAGCTACGTGATTTCCCAAAAGCGATGGAGCAATTTAAATTGTCTAAAGACATCACTGGGCCCTCGATCAATGTCCTCTTTAATATGGGTGAAGTAGCCTTCGTTTCCCGTGATTGGAAGGAGTCACTCGAGATTTTCAATCAAGCTCTCAAAATAGCTCCAGCCAAAGCTCTGCAAATGAAGCGCCTCGTAGAGTTCAAAATCATGTTATCCCACATCGGCGCATCCGAGGACTCCAAACTCAGCGCGGAAGTGCGTAAGTCTCACGCAGAGAAGGTCAAAACAATGGCAGCACTATACGACTACCGCGACGACTCACCGTTCTACTACTACGCCAATTCAGCATTACAGTACGCGCTAGATGATAAAGAAAAAGGGCTGAAATTCCTTAATAAAGGCCGTCGTGTCTACTCAGGTTCAACTCAGACAATAGCATCGTGGGAAGATACCATGACCGAATTCGGCTACATCAAGAGCTACTACGGCAACGAGAAAACGCCTGATACAACAGAATAGGCTCAGATTTATTTGACAAATTTTAAAGCCTGCTTCAATTTTTTTTGGACCAGGCTTTTTTTTGTTATCTTTCCTCACATTGCACAACAGCTTTTTAAGCCGTACTGCCGCCCGGCGTACAAGAGCACTTTGGGCGTCTCTATGAATTAGCCACTAGGTAGTAGCTACTCGAAAATCACCTTAGCTGCGCCCTCAATACTGGGCAGATTCTTGATCTGAATATTGTCGTGCAGCGTGATCTTTCCTAAAGTTTACTGAAGACCACCCCTTGTGAATCATCGAGTTCGGCGTAGATCGTGTCGCCATCGACGAACTTGCCATCTAGAACATCCAGGCTCAGCGGGTCTAGCAAGTACCTCTGAATAGCCCTCTTAAGCGGCCGCGCTCCATATGTGGGATCATAACCTTGTAGAGCAATGTAATCGCGCACCTTAACACTCAAGTCTAGTCCCAGCCCTTGCTTTGCAAGTCGTTCGCAAACTCTGTCGAGCTGTAACCCAATGATACTGCCTAGTTCCTCTTTATTGAGTCGATCAAAGATGATTGTTTCATCGATCCGGTTGAGGAATTCGGGTCGAAAATGTGCACGTAGCGCCTCATTCACCTTAGCTTCACGTTGCTCAGCATTCGGTTCATCAATGATATACTGGCTTCCGATGTTAGAAGTCATTATCAGCACTGTGTTGCGGAAGTCCACCGTGCGGCCTTGCCCGTCAGTGATACGGCCATCGTCTAGCACTTGGAGCAATACATTGAACACATCTGGGTGGGCTTTTTCTACCTCATCAAAAAGAACCACACTATATGGCTTTCGTCTAACGTGCTCACTCAACTGTCCGCCTTGATCGTAGCCAATATAGCCTGGAGGCGCACCGATAAGGCGAGAGACAGCATGCTTCTCCATGTATTCCGACATATCAATGCGTACCATAGCTCCCTCATCATCAAACAGAAATTCGGCTAGAGCCTTGGATAACTCGGTCTTACCTACACCGGTGGGACCAAGGAAGAGAAAAGAGCCGATCGGTCTATCTTCATCCTGTAACCCTGCACGCGCCCGGCGTACCGCATTCGATACAGCAACGATTGCCTTGCGCTGACCAATCACTCGCTTACCTAAGCGATCTTCCATTTGCACTAATTTTGAACGTTCCCCTTCTTGCAAACGGCTCACGGGAATACCTGTCCAGCTAGCCACCACACTAGCGATGTCATCCTCGGTGACTTCTTCTGTAAGAATCCTGCCAGACTTCTGAATGTCGTCTAATTTCAGTTTAGCATCTTCAGCTTCAGCCACTGCTCTAGGAATGAGATCATAAGTGATTTCTGATGCTTTTGTTAAATCCCCATCACGCTTTGCTTGTTCAGCATCATTCTTCAGAGATTCGATACATTCCTGTGCATTATTAACGATGGTGATAACCTCTTTCTCATTACGCCACTGCGCCATCAAGCCATCTGACTTTTCTTTGATGTTGGCCATTTCCTCTTTCACTTTAGAGAGACGTTTCGCGCTAGCTGGGTCAGATTCTTTTTCTAAGGCTTGTCGCTCCATCTCTAACTGCATCACCTGACGCTCCATCTGGTCAATCTCTGTGGGAACAGAATCGAGTTCAATCTTGAGTCGTGCGCCAGCCTCATCGATGAGATCCACCGCTTTATCCGGCAAGAATCTATCCGAAATGTAGCGATCGCTGAGTGTGGCAGCCGCCACGATAGCGCTATCTTGGATACGCACTCCATGGTGCACTTCATAGCGTTCCTTTAGGCCACGCAAGATAGCAATGGTGTCTTCGACACTAGGTTCACCCACTTTAACGGGTTGGAATCTCCGCTCTAAGGCCGCGTCTTTCTCAATGTACTTGCGGTACTCGTCGAGAGTGGTTGCTCCAACTGTGCGCAGCTCACCACGCGCCAACTGAGGCTTAAGTAAGTTAGAAGCATCCATGGCACCTTCACTAGCCCCTGCACCAACAATGGTATGGAGTTCATCGATGAAGAGAATGATCTCCCCATCAGACTCGCTCACTTCTTTGAGAAAAGCTTTGAGGCGTTCTTCAAATTCTCCACGGAATTTTGCTCCAGCCACCATGGCACCTATATCCATTGAAATGAGTCGTTTCCCCTGCATCGATGTGGGCACATCGCCACTGACAATACGCCGAGCAAGTCCCTCTACAATAGCCGTCTTTCCGACACCTGGGTCGCCAATGAGGACAGGATTATTCTTTGTGCGGCGGCTCAACACCTGCATCAACCTTCGGATTTCATCATCGCGGCCGATTACTGGATCTATTTTTCCATCGCGCGCCTTTGCCGTTAGATCTGTACCGTATTTCTCTAACGATTGATACTTACCTTCTGGATCCTCATCTGTGACTTTCTGATTTCCACGCACTATTTTCAATGCCCTATCTAAGGTGGCTTGATCCAGCCCAGCCTCTTTCAATAGCTTGCCTGCAGGACTACCCGACTTGAGCGCGCCTATGATAAAGTGCTCCACACTGATAAAATCATCACCCATAGATGCTCGAGCTTGATCAGCTTCATCCAATGTAGCGCGAAGCCCATAACTAGGTTGCGGCTCAGTATTACTCCCCTTCACGCTTGTTTCAGCTGCCAGACCACTAACAACTCCAGCTTTAAGTTTCACTAAATCAACACCCGCTGACTCTAAAATAGGGACTACAATTCCCCCCTCTTGCTGGAGTAACTCCAACAATACATGTGTGCCTTTTAGCTCTGGGTGTGATGAACGAGTCGCCGTCTGCTGAGCCTGCTGCAATGCTTCTTGCAGCTTGATTGTCATTTTTTGCATTTGCTTTGTTATATAAATATCCAAGCCTATTTACGAGCCCTATTAAATAGGATGTTTACTTGAAAACTCTCTTTGCTGTATTATAAAAATAAGATGCCAATAGCCTACACCTCCCATCCTGAGAGATACGATGGTCGCATGCCATATAATCGCTGCGGCAAGAGCGGCCTCAAATTACCAGCCATCTCACTAGGTCTATGGCATAATTTTGGTAAACCCGACTGCTTAGACATTGCCCAGGCTATCTTGAGACATGCTTTTGATTCGGGTATCACTCACTTCGATCTAGCCAATAATTATGGGCCACCTCCCGGCAGTGCTGAGGAAAATTTTGGTCGGATGTTCCACTCTAATTTCATCAACCACCGCCACGAGTTGATCATTTCAACCAAGGCTGGCTACCACATGTGGGACGGCCCCTATGGAGAATGGGGATCTAGGAAGTACATACTCAACTCGCTCGATCAATCGCTGCAACGCATGCAACTAGATTACGTGGACATCTTTTACCATCACCGCCCAGACCCTGACACCCCACTGGAAGAGTCTATGGGTGCCTTAGCCACCGCTGTTCAGCAAGGAAAAGCACTCTACGCTGGCATCTCTAACTACCCAGCCGACAAAGCAGCCGAAGCATTCAAAATACTCAGGGAGATGAACACTCCCTGCCTGATTCATCAGCCAAGGTACTCGCTTCTTGATCGATGGATAGAGGATGGCCTCACAGATGTGCTCGATGAACACGGGGTCGGCTGCATCTCATTCTCGCCACTAGCCCAAGGTCAACTCACAAACCGCTACCTCAAGGGCATCCCAACAGATTCTCGCGCTGGAAAAGAACATGGTTTCCTGACTAAGAAACAAGTGGATGGAAACATAAACAAGATCAGAAAACTCTCCACTATAGCAGAGGCTCGTGGCCAATCGCTCGCTCAGATGGCTCTAGCCTGGACACTAGCAAACCCCACGGTAACATCCACATTGATCGGTGCCAGCAGTGTGCAACAACTACAAGAGAACCTCCAATGCCTCACCAATAGTGAATTCTCAGCTGAAGAATTAACTGCGATCAATGAGATACAGTAGGTAGTAGAGGTAAGCTGACTGAGATTCTCGATCATTTAAAACATTTCCAACTGAGTCTCATCTTCCTCATCCGCGAGTCTGATACCCACACCTAACAAGCGCACTGATTTACCACCACCACGCGCAAAGCCATCTATCAATAAACCTTCTGCGAGGGACACATCTATCTTCGCCGAGGCCTTTTCTATGGTGGTTCTGGTGAAATCAGCAAACTTTAGTTTCACCACGATACTTTTGATGTCGCGCTCATTATAGCGCGTTTGGTAGCTTTGCTCTACCTCACCGACCAGTCTACGCAACTCGGGTACCAATGCGAGCGCCCCGACCACATCTTCGCTGAAGGTTGTCTCTTTACTGATTGATTTACGCATTCTGTGAACTTTCACCCCCCGTTCGTCGATTCCCCGGCAAAGGTCATAAAGCTCAACCCCCCAACGACCATAGCGCCTGGACATGGCTATTTTATCGAGCTTCTGCATATCTCCACAGGTGGCAATGCCGTGCTGACTTAGCTTCTCCTGCATCTTTTCCC
>JBLHPP010000098.1:0-8414 GCA_047624385.1 Crocinitomicaceae bacterium | reverse complement strand
TCGGTATCGAAGGTAAGCCGAGCTTCGCCTTTGCCGAAGACACACGTCATTTCTCTCGCGATTTCGCAGAATTCTGCGCCAAGGTCTGTAACGACCACGGCTGTGACGCCTACATATTTGAGGCCGCCCGCGCGACTCCTCAGTTGTCTTTCCTCATCCGTGAGCTTCGTCTCGATTCAGGTGTGGTGCTCACCGCTAGTCATAACCCTGCACAGGATAATGGATTTAAAGCCTACTTTAACCAAGGTGCGCAGTTGGTCGAGCCACATGCATCGGGTGTGCTAGAAGAATTTCAATCGATCACGGAAGAGTCGTACGAGCCAGTTGCCGAAGCGGAGCGCGGGACACTCACTGTGCTCGGCGCTGAGGCTGATCGGCGTTATGTCGATAAGCTTAAGACCCTACTGCTTCGTCCAGATCTGTTAGAGGATGGTGGAGCCAAGGTAGTATTCACTAACATCCACGGAACGGGGGGCCACATTTCTGTGCCAATCCTCCGAGAACTTGGCTTCGAGGTGTTGACTGTTACCGAGCAAGACGAATGCGATGGTCGCTTCCCAACAGTGGCCTCTCCGAACCCTGAGAATGCTGCGGCCCTAGCAATGGCGATCGAACTGGCTGAGAAGGAGAATGCTGAAATTGTTATCGGTACCGACCCTGACTGCGACCGTATGGGCGTGGCAGTGCGTAATGATGCGGGTGAAATGCAGCTCCTTACGGGTAACCAAATCGGGTCACTCATGGCTTGGTACCGGACCAAGACAATGTTCGACCTTGGAATCCTCAACGACTCTAACCGTGGTCACGCAGTGCTGATAAAAACCTACGTGACTACTGAGCTTCAGACAGCAATTGCTGATAAGTTTGGCGTCAATATGGTGGACACACTCACTGGATTTAAATTCATCTCAGATAAGCTTCAGAAGTACGAAAATGGTATCCCAGCGAGCAAGATCAATGGCAACTACCGCGACCTTTCCGAAGATGAAAGCCGTAAGCTCCGTCTCGAGTACTCACGCTTCTTCATCTTTGGTGGTGAGGAATCCTACGGTTACCTCGGTGCTGACTTCGTCCGCGATAAGGATGGCAACATGGCTGCTGTTATGTTCGCTGAGGTTGCTGCCTACGCGAAGAGTGTCGGTAAGACGATTGCTGGTTTGTTAGATGACATTTACTCAGAGTTTGGTTTTCACCTAGAAGACGGCAAGTCAATGGTGATGGAGGGCGCTGAAGGTGCTGCTCAGATCAAAGCTCTCAACGGTTCTTATTCAAACACCCCTCCGACGGTTGTCGACGGAGTGGCTGTCAGCCGCCTGCGTGACTTTGCGAAAGAGCAATTTGAAGACAGCGAGGGAGATTCACTTCCAAGTGCGGGCATGTTGATCGTAGAGCTCGAAGACGGACGTTCTTTCGCGGTGCGGCCATCTGGTACTGAGCCGAAGATCAAGTTCTACTTGTTCGGTAAAGATGCTCCGTCTGATGATCTCGCAGCCAGCAAGAAAAAGGTACGCGCTGGTTTGGCTAGCCTGTGGGCAGCTCTCGAAGCGGATGCCCATGCACGTATGGGATAGTATTCAAAGACTAAAGAGAATGGGTTCCATCTCTGCGGAGCCCATTTTGTGGCCTATGGTACGGCGCTAGAGACTCAGCAATTTGTAAATAGTGCCCTATTTTTAAAATTCACATGGCATATTCCAGTGGTAAAAGCTGTCCAGCTCTATCGGATGCGTTTTCTTTACCTAGATAGCCAGCAAGCGAGATTGTCTGCCGGCTATGCTATTTACCCACCTTCGGCGGGTTGGTGACGCTTATTCTAAGTAGCTGAGCGGCCTCGGATCTTATAGACTAGCCACAGTAATCATTCACGGCTTCGACGATGAGCAGACTACGAGTCAGACAATATCTGAAGAAAATCGATCCTGTCCAGTTTTACGTATAAAGGGACAAGTAACGCTGTTCTATTTATGTCCCTACAGCGACACAGCCCACAGCTCGGTTTTATGTTTTTACGTATGAGGTTTTATGATTTAGTGCATTTCAATATTTTAGCCTTAAGGAGGTATCTTTAGGTTTTTTTTCGTAAAAAAGTAATAATTTGAAAATCGATAATGTCTAAATTTCTAAGACTAGCACCCTATCTAGCAGCGATTGCTAGTGGTATCCTTTTGGCCTCGTGTTTTCCTGGTTTTGAATTTGCCAGTGGACTGGTTTGGGTTTGGCCTGTTCCATTGATGTTAGCATTATGGTTAGGAGGCTCTGAAAAGAAGCGTAAACGCTTTGGCTTCCGAGTGGGGGCGCTCGCAGGTCTGGCATTTTGGATGATCAATGTGAAATGGTTGATCGCTATGGGGGAGCTTCCTACTGTGCCTGTCGGTGGGGCAATTTTTGGTTGGTTGATGTTGAGTTTGTATCTCGCTTTATACTTCGGAGTTTGGGGGGCATTGCTCGCAGGTATTGGTAATCCATGGCGGAAGCGCAATTTCCGAGAGCCTAGCGCAATTGAGAAAAAAATAGCGGAGCGCGATGAAGCACCTAAGAAACGAGCGACGGGATTCAAGACATCACTTCGGGTTCTTATTTTTGCCGTCATGCATGCCTCTTTGTGGGTGGTGTTAGAGTGGTTGCGTGGTTGGGTGATGACTGGATTTGGCTGGAATGGCCTAGGCGTGGCGTTCCATGAGGTTCCCGTGATGATGCAAGTCGCGGATATTGTTGGTGTGACAGGAATAGCATTCTTTCCGATGCTATTTGCCTCGGCGATGCTGCAGACTGGTAGGCGCTTGATCGATGAAGTCCGCGCTGGAAAGTTCCAGGCGCATTTTGAAATAGGCATCGTAGTTGGAGTGATTGCCATGATTTTTGCCTACGGGGTAAACCGGATGGCTTACTACTCAAATCAGCCGAATCGGGTAGTGAATGTGTTGCTGATACAAGAAAATATCGAGCAGCGAATGAAGTGGGATGAAATTAAGGAGGTGACTCACTACCAAAGTTATCTGGAATCCACCCAGCATGCTCTCACTGAGATAGAGTTGTCCAACGAGCGTGCGATGCAACAAGCCTTGGAGGAACAATCGGGTGAAGCTCTGGCGATAGAGTACCCAGACTTTGTGATTTATCCCGAGAGCGCTCTGACTCAGCCAGTCATCTTTGTAGAAGGTGAAGCGGGATTTATTCCCAGTATGCTCACTGACGATTTACTGCGACGTAATCTTTTAGTGGATCAAAATTTCCACGTCTTATTTGGCTCAAATTTGGTAGAAGGTAAAGCGAGTGGATCTGGCTACATGTACCTGCCTGAGGGACGAGCCTACAATGCCTTCTGTATTGCTAGCCCTGAGATTACCAACGAGCAGCACTTTCCAAGTACTACGATTCAAGCAAAAGGCAAGAGTCACCTCGTTCCCTTTGGTGAATATATCCCCAATATTCCATTCTTACATTCTCTTATGGAACTCACCTCTGGGAATTCTTTCGGGATGAACTTTTCTGCTAGTGAGTCACGTGATCCACTCACAGTCGAGACCCGTGACGGGAAGCTTGAGCTAATACCATCGGTTTGTTTTGAGGACACCGTAGGCAGGCTTGTTAGGCAGTTTGCTCGACCTGAACAACAGATGCTTGTCAACATCACCAATGATGGTTGGTTTGGTACTAGCGAAGCTGCATTGCAGCATATGGCAAATTCTAAGTTTCGTGCTGTCGAGATCCGCCGCCCAATGGCGAGAGCTGCCAACACTGGAGTGAGTGGTGTGGTGGATGTTATTGGTAGCATGGGAGCCGATGAAGAGGGGCAGTTCAATATGATCGGGACGCCAGAGAACCCATTCGTTAAAGGAACATTATACGCTAAAGTCAAAGTGCCGCAAAATCCTACGATGACTATCTATGCGATGTTTGGCGACTGGTTTTCTCTATTTTGTTTACTGCTTTGTATAGGATCGATGACTTTTTGTTTAAAAAGTGAGAAGAAGTTGTAAGGGGAGCCCTATTTTTCACATATTGTTTATATGAATCGCTTCCTTCTATCCATTTGCGCATTGAGCGCCCTCGCGCTGAGTGCTCTGAGTCCTGCTGCGCAGAAACCAAATATCTTGTTTATTCTGTGTGATGACTTAGGGCCCGGTGATCTGGGTGTACTGTGGCAGAACCAACAGGAAGGTAAGCAGAAGTTTACCACACCGAAATTAGATCAGTTTGCCAAGGATGGCATGATTTTGAGTAGGCATTACGCACCGGCGCCAGTCTGTGCACCATCACGCGGATCTTTACTGACTGGTCGTCACCAAGGGCATTGTTCGATCCGAAATAACCAATTTGATAAAGTACTCGTGGATGAGCACACCCTAGGCACCGTGCTGCAGCACGCTGGCTACAAGACTGCCGTGATCGGTAAGTGGGGGCTACAAGGGGGGAGTGTCAAAAAAGGGAAACGTGGAGACCGTAATCAGCAGCTCGAACCATCACATCCACTGGAGCGAGGCTTCGATTATTTCTACGGCTACACGGCCCACGTCGATGGGCACTTTCAGTACCCACACCATGGCAATAGACCAATTTTTGACGGCTATAAGGATGTGACTGATTCTTTGAAAAAATGCTACTCGACCGACCTCTTTACCGCGCGAGCAAAAAAGTGGATCACCGAGCATGTAAAAGAAAATCCTAAGCAACCATTTTTCACTTTCCTATCATTCACAGCTCCACACGCGGGGCTGCGTATTCCCACGACCTCACATCTGACAGCAAAGAGTAACTACCCGAGTGGTGGCGGGCTCAGCGGTGGCGTGCAGTGGAATGATGATGCGAGTAAGGGGCAAATCAATACTGCTGCTGGAGAGTTTGATAAAGGATTTCACCCTTCAGTGGCAAATGCTAAAGGAGACGACGACAAGGCTTGGCCAGTCTATGCCAAGCGCCATGCCTCGATGGTGAAACGTATCGATGACTCGGTAAGTGATCTTGTCCAATTACTTAAAGATCTTAAGGTGGATGAAAACACATTGATCGTTTTTACTTCTGATAATGGCACCCACCACGAAGGTGGTGCTGATGGAGTGGTTAAATACAAACCAGAGTACCTCTCTACTTACGGTCCGTATGATGGGATCAAACGTGACCTCTGGGAAGGTGGTGTGCGGATGCCAACTATCGTGCGTTGGCCATCGCATATTAAGGATGATAGCCGATCAACTACGGCATCACAGTTTCACGACTGGATGACCACTTTCTGTGACTTAGCAGGAGTGGCAGCACCTGCGCTCTCAGATGGAGTGTCATTGGTTCCGACTCTAACTAGTAAAGGTGAACAACAGCAAGGAACTGTCTACATCGAGTATTCAGTTGGTGGTTCGACTCCAAAATACAAAGCCTTTGAAGCGAGTCGACAGGGGCAAAAGCATGGGCAGATGCAAAGCATTTTGATTGGTGATTATAAGGCTGTACGGACTAATGTGAAAAATGGTGATGAGCCATTTGAGGTATACCATACTCTGAAGGATCCCAAGGAAACCCAAAACTTAGCAGGCAGAGCCGAAGCTCCTAAACAGAAGGATATAATGGCCGCTATTCTGCGATCACGTCGTGCTAATTCCTCTGCAAAGCGTCCCTATGATAATCAACTCGTGCCAGCGTTTGGCCCAGAGCTTAAGTCACCAGGAAAAGTTAGGTTGAAAATGATTTCTGAGAAATTTCCATGGGTGCCAATGACCGAGGGTTTAGAGGGGGAGACTAAGTTAGTGAAAGGCTTGACCGTTGAAAATGGCGAAGGGGTTCAGGAACTGAGTACTTACCTTTTAGTTCTCGAAGACGGAGAATACCAGTTCTCGCTGATAGCGAACGGTAAGGCTGTCGTGAGGCTTCATGATGCAGTCTTGATTGATGCTGATTCTCACTACCGCGCTGGCGAAACAGCTGACTCTGGCTCCATCCATTTGCAGCAGGGAGTGCACCCGCTCAAAGTGATTTATCAATCAGCCAAAGGGAAGCCAGCTATGAGTCTCCAGTGGAAGACGCCGTCAGGTTCTCTAGAGAATATTCCAAGTGAGCGTTTAGGACTGCTGGAGTAATGTTACCTACTCAGTTGTGAGGTGCTCGCGGCCACACCGAAAGTTAATATCCTAGAGCCCGGCAAAGCGTCTCGATATGGGAGATGTCATGGGCAGCTGTGAGAGTTATTCGCAATCTTGCGGTGTTGCGAGGCACTGTAGGGTAGCGCACCGCTGGGGCTAAGATTCTGTGTTGTTGTAAGCTTTGAGATAGCTCTAGTGCTGCTGCTGTATCCCCGACATGCCATGGAATAATCGAGCTAGTAGGGAGCTTTTTGTCTGTGTGCTCAGCAAAGGTCTGAATGTTTGACCAGAGTTTTGCTCTGAGTTCTGTACCCTCATCTGAACGGATGATTTTTATCCCAGCGAGAGCAGCAGCTGATTGTGCTGGTGGTGGCGCAGTCGAGTAAATGAAGGAGCGTGAGCGGTTGACGAACAGCTCAATATAATCACGGCTAGCTGCGATGTAACCACCAGCAACGCCAGCAGCTTTACCGAGGGTACCCATGTGTAGATCAATTTCAGAACCACAGTCAAGGTGTTCAGAGAGACCCATGCCGCTGGTGCCATAGACACCTAATCCGTGGGCTTCGTCGACAAGTAAGAGGACTCCATATTTTTTCTTCAGCTCAATAATTTCTAGCAAGGGTGCGATGTCGCCATCCATACTGAAAACTGACTCAGTGACGATGAGCACTCTTGAATTCGTGCTAGCTTTCGCTGTGGTTGAGGCAAGTAGCTTTTCGAGCTTCTCTAGATCGTTGTGAGGAAATACCCGGATGGTGGCTCCAGAGAGTCGAGCGCCATCGATCAATGAGGCGTGGCTGAGTTTGTCCAGGATCACCGTGTCGCCTTTCCGTAAAAGTCCAGGAAGTATGCCTACGGCTGTGGCATAGCCATTTGCGAATACGATGGCTGCGTCCGTGCCTTTCGCATCGGCTATATAGCTTTCTAACTGCCTATGGGGCTTGAGCGATCCGCAGATGAGGCGGGAGGAACCTGATCCGGCTCCCCATTTTTCAACCGCGTCGATATAAGCTGACTTCACAGCGGGATGGTTGGCTAGCCCGAGGTAGTCGTTTGAAGCAAAATTGAGTAATGGGCTACCATCGATATGCGCATGAGTGATTTGCGGCGAATCCACAGGCCTTAGCACGCGTCTCAGTGACGCAGCTTCCAGCTCGGCCAGTTCCTCTTCGGGGCTACGCATGGCTTTAGTTTTCGAGCGCCCATCGTAGGAGCTTCTCAGAGTCCTTCCAGATTGTCTGGGAGGTGGCACCAAGGCACACAACAATAGCAGTGCGACCTTTGTAAGTGCCTGAGCTGACGAGGCAGCGGCCAGAGGCGTTGGTAGTTCCGGTCTTCATTCCATTGCAGTAGGGGACTGATTTGAGTAGGCGGTTGGTATTTTTGAGATACTTTTTTGAGCCGTTAGCGTATTTAAAGTAGTAGCCTTTGGTTTTCATCATCTCACGAATTTGAGGCCGGCTGTAGGCATTACGTGCCATGACAGCAACGTCGTAGGCTGTGGAATATTGGCCCTTTTTTGTGAGTCCATTAGGGTTGACGAAGTTGGAATTATTCATCCCCATTTGCTTCGCTTTTTTGTTCATGTATTTGGCGAAGTCCACCTGGCTACCTGACACATCACGAGCTAACGCGCGTGCAATATCATTACCTGACTTCACAACCAACGCCTTGAGTAGATCCTGACGAGTGTATGTGTCGCCAGGTTTGATGTAGAGTTTTGTCGGCTCACAATAGGTGTCAGTCTTCTGAACCACCACTTTATTACTGAGTGAACCTGCATCGAGCACACAGAGAGCAGTCAAAAGTTTTTGGGTAGAAGCCACAGCACACTTGTCGTGCGCATTTTTCTGGAACAAAATACGGCCAGTGTTGTTGTCAATCACGATAGCACGCTTGGCGCCGATCGATGGAGCTGCAGCCTGGGTAACTCCAGAGGTAAGGAGGGTGAGGAATGTGAGTGCCTGAAGAGCACGGATAGAAAAGAGGCGGCGAATCATTTATTTAGTCTCAACGTGAGATGACGAACATACAAGTGCTCAATTTACGATCTCGTATAATCATCTAAATTAGGAGGAGTAGGAGGCTAGTGACAGGTAGTTCTAGTGAGACTTTTTTTAGAGGCTCTCTGTAGACGAACTGAATTTCCCTTTGAGCTCGATCCCTACACCTTCATCAAGAATGATGATACGATCTTCTAGGCCTAGTCTTTTGGCTTCATTCAGTAGGCGTTCTTCTGGTTCGTGGTCTGGTTCGTTTCCTAGTGGGAATGTGCGGTGGTGCATCGGTATCATGAACTCGGCACCGAGCTCTTGGAATGCTTTGACTGCCTCTTCAGGG
>JBLHPP010000097.1:0-8427 GCA_047624385.1 Crocinitomicaceae bacterium | reverse complement strand
TGGCAACTCCCGACGATGCTGTTTTGTGTGTTTAGGTTGAAAATTTATAAGTGAAGATTAGATTATTAAAATAGAACCCTATGGGGAGAAGAGTAAGCCTGCGTATAGCTTCGTTTCATTTTATACAGAGATATTTATCTCTGTATAAAATGCGCCTTGCTCTACTTGTTTTACTTTTCTGCATCATCATCGCTAGTTACCGGAGCTACCCTAATGTTAGAGTAATTTTTTGATAAATCTATTTTGGTGAGCTTTGAGGCGCATTATTTTGCTTCATCGTGTGGCTATTCGTTCCATCGATCAAGATGCTAGCTACTGAATACTTGCTACTCGATAAACCACACATCAAAAAGTCATAATCTCCCAGCGCGTCGATTACCGACCAAGACCCTTAAGTGAGAGCCATTGAGGTTTAGCCCCAATTCAGCTTTTTGCGGAGAGTCGAGAAGTGCGACCTATCTTTGAGGCGCAGCAGGTGCAATTGGTGGTCTGCTTTCTTTATGCTGATCCGTGCGTCGCAGGGGAGCTCGATCAGGTCGCGACCATCGATAGAGTAAAATGCAAGGCACTCGGACTCATCGGTCGTTACCAGCTCAACCTCAGATGAATCATCCAGAACTAGCGAGCGATTCGTCAGTGAGTGGGGGCAAATCGGGGTGATCACGAATGCCTTTGCTATCGGTGAGAGCAGTGGGCCGCCAGCAGCCAGCGAATAAGCAGTGGAGCCAGTAGGAGTCGCCACGATCAATCCGTCGGCATGGTAGTGGTTGAGCAATAAGCCATCAATAAAGGCGTCGAGAGAAATAAGTCGGCCGCTCTGACCACGTGAAAGTGTGATCTCGTTGACTGCAAAATCGCTTTCCGTTCTACCATCCGCATAGGTAATGCAGGTTTCTAGCAAGATTCGCGGGATTACTTTATAGCTTTTTTCTAATAATGCCTGAGCAAACAGCTCTAACTCATCGTCAGTGCATGAGGTGAGGAATCCGAGGGTTCCTATGTTGATACCTGCGAGGGGGGTGTCCGTCGGGCCAATCCGGTGCGTGGCATTGAGCATTGTGCCGTCGCCACCAAGCACTGCAATCACATCGCAGTTCTTAGCTAACTCAGCAGCAGAGTATTGAGAATGCTCTCCAATGATTTCTGCCGAGTCATTTTCTAGCTCAGTATCAATCCCATGGCGGCCAAGAACCTCAATCAATGAGTGGATAGTCTTAGCTGCCCCGGGCTTGTGAGGGTTCGCGATGATGCCGACTTTCATGGAGGAAGTGTGAGGTTAGAAATGGAAAGTGTGAAGCTATTTTATCTAAGAAATATCGAGATTTTCTAAAGCCCCCTCAGAATTTGATGCTCCGGTCTGGCTCTGTATAGCGCATGACCTAGTACGGCCCCCATTTTTACTTTTCCTTTAGGATGTCTTCTTCTGTGAAAAATGTGGAGTGGTCTTTGTATTTTGCGCGAACCTCGGTGACCAGGCTCTTGGGGATATCTCCAAGTTGGGGGGTGAAGTTATTTCTAGTAAAGTTGAGCACGTCGGCGACTTCTTGGTCGCTGAGCTGAGGGTGCCCAGGCATAGCTCCGTTGAATTTTTTACCGTTCACTGTGATTTCCCCGCTAAGTCCTTTAGCTACCAGCATGATGGCGTGCTTAGGGTTTCGGGCGAGCCAGTCAGATCCGGCGAGTGGTGGGAAGACTCCTTCTGACCCAGCTCCGTCAGGTTGGTGGCAAGCGATACAGCCTGCTTTATAGATCGCTTCTCCGCGTTTAGCGCTGGTTGAGAGGGGGACGCGTGGGGTGGCTACTGCAGCGAGGGCTGCTAAGTTTCCGTGGTGGGATAGTGCCAACTCGAGCGCACGATTGAGAAGGTCGTCATTTTTGAAGAACTCCACGTTTTCGCTTTTGAGTGTGACGATAGCCTTAGCTATTGCGGGAGATTTCTCGAGTTCAGAGATGTAAAGAAGGTTGGCTAAAGTGTCTTCGGCTTTGCTTGGTAGCTTGCGCAGGAGCCCCACTCCAGTTTTTGTATCACGCGGTAAGTAGGCGAGCAGTGCTGCTTGAGCGCCTGCTGTTTTACGTTCCATTTTTTCTAATTCTGTGAGGTCGACTCCCAGCTCTCCCAGTAGGTGGATAGCGTGCAGAGTGCCCGGGCTGTCACCTTCAGCTAAGTCGCGAAGAGTGGGGATTACTTTTTTGTCTGACTGCCTGAGCGTCTCTTGTGCTTGAATACGCCAGAACATGTTGTCGTTATTGAGGGCATCGAGTTGTTGCTCGAGTGTGGCGAGTTTTGGATTCGCTGGTGCTTTGGCAGCCTTTGGTGATATGCGGTAGATGCGGCCATGTTTTCTGTCACGAAATTCGCTGATGTAGGCGTTGCCTTTGCCTTTTTTCTGATTAGCTCCGTAGACGTTGTGCTGGACGATGGCATTATACCAATCCGCGATGTAGAGCGCGCCGTCTGGACCCACTTCTGCAGCAACGGGTGCCGACCAAGCGTCAGCGGATGCGTAGATGTTTTGCTCAGTGTTAGTGATTTTGAAACCGGATCCAACCGAGTTAAGGATGGGTGCCGAAACTAGCTTGGCGGTAGGAGCGCAGATGAAGGCCCTGCGGTTCCACCAAGATTTATCAAAGAGTCGAGCGGTGTAAATAGAGTGACCAGCTGCGGCGGTGAAATGGTCTTTCCAATCAACTTGTAAGAAGTCGATGGTGACCGGGAAGATGCGGTCTTTACTATCGGCGCGTGGTGTCTTTCGAGGCTTAAGGTTTGTTCCGGGATAGTATTTTTTAGGGATTCCAACATAGAAGGATGGGTTCATGTTTGCGGTGGAGCCTAAGATGCGCCCTTGCTCGGTGAAGCCAAGCCCCCAGGTGTTGTTGCTCGTCGATTGGATGGGTTCGAAGTCTGAGCCATCTCGTTTGAAGCGAAACACCCCTTGGTTGATACGGTAGTCTTTTCCTGCAACCGTGGTCTTTACCCCTGAGTAGCCAACAGTGGCATAAATCCAGCCGTCCATTCCAAGGTGGAGGTTAGAGACGCAAGCATGGGTGTCGTAGAGGTTGATGCCTTTGAATATGACGTGTCGTTTATCGGATTTCCCGTCGTTGTTGCTGTCTTCTAGATAAACCATTTCTTCGCCATCCGTTGTGATGCACCCTTTATCAATGGGGAGTACGCTTGTGGCGATTGTTAGGCCTTCGGCGAAAATGGATACTGAGTCGGCTGTGCCGTCGCCATTGGTGTCGGTGAGTATCTTGATTCTGTCTTTTCCTGGGCTGTTAGTGATGTGGCTGTTAGGGTAATCGTAAGCTTCGACAGCCCAGAGTCTGCCTTTGTTATCCCAGTTGATGGCGATAGGGTTCACGATCATTGGTTCTGAGGCAAACAACTGAATTTTCATTTCCACCGGGACTTGAACCAGTTTCATAGAGTCTTTAACGTCGAGCGGCTTCTGCAGGTGAGTGGCTGGTACTCCTCGATCTTGGGGTTTGTCGGGCCAGTTTTTACCCTGGATGATATTAACTTTGGGTTCGGTGTACTGAAGCTCTGGTAGCTTCAGGTTATGAATGAGTTGGGCTTTCTCATCTCCGACAGTCCAGAGAATACCGCGGTAGATGAGGTCTTGATACTCAGGAAGGCCCCAGCAGCGATCATCGTGGCCACTTGCGGTGTAGAAGATTCGCCCTTTGCCGTTGGTCCTGACCCATGTCCATGGTTCGTCTTCTCGTTTTTGAAGGACAACTCGGTCTTGATTGTGTTTTTGGTGAACGTAACTTTCGTCCCAGCATTCAAAGCCAGGGAACCCTTTCATCACTGGATGGTTCGGATTGACAATTTTGGTGCGGAAAATCCCTTTACCGTGAGATTTGAATTGAGCGCCGAGCAGTGCGATGAATTTCTCCGAGTTGCGGAAGCAGCCACATGCTGAGTGGAGAAAGACACAGGCACCTCCATTATGAGAGTATTCTATCAGCGCTGTCTCTTGTTCCTCATTGATCTTGTCATGGTTGGCGTAGACGACCAGAGCATCGTATTTGACTAGGTTTTCTTCGGTGAGGGCGGTGGGTTGATGCGCGTAGGTGTAGTTGATCCCCTTGACCCCGTGAGCTTTTCGAATCGTTCTGAAGCGGTCAAGTGGACGGTGGGAGCCATCCGGGCTACCCAGGAAAAGGACTTCGAGCCTGCGGGCTGAATCACTGGATTCAGGTTTAGCGTCCACTTGAGGTAGGCAAAGGATCAACGCTAAGAGGTAGAAAAGGTGAGATTTTTGGATCATGACTAATTTATATGATTAAGTACCATAGTGACTATCAGTCAACGATCTGTGCTTTTATGGTCGGCGAATGTGGATTTGGCTATAGGTTTGTAGCGAGGTCGATAGGGAGGATTTAGCGTGCATTTTCCACTACCGGCAACCCGGTAACACGGTTCATCTTTGGACCATTTTCAGGTTTTTTCAAGGCTTCAATTTCTGTGGGAATGACGAGCGAATCGACTTCTCGGTGCCCGGACCAAGCGATCCCTCGGAGTAGGATGGCACGGTATTGCGGGATACTGAAGGTGGTGTGCCAGTGGCCTGGAATGGCTGTGAAAGTACGGGATTTTTCTTTTTCTAACGACCACATCTGGGGTGATCCGGGTGCCTTTTTACAGTCTGTGCAGGCGAGGATTTTGGCTTCAGGAACCATGTGGAGGTTCCAGTAGATTTCATCGTCGAGCGAAAAATCACCGACTCCCTGAGTGATTGGGTGTTCTCTGTCTTTATAATTGATTGCGAAATTCCCTTCGAAGAACTTCGAGTATTTATGTTCCCACGCACCGCCGGTTATTTTTTTGAACCATTGGGCATCATCCCCGCAGACGGCGGCGTGGATAAACACGAGACCGCCACCACGCCTCTGGAAGGTGTCGAGAAGTTGCCGCTGGGTCGGCGTCATATTCCCGGCATTATGGGCATAGAAAACTACGACATCCGTCGCTTGAATCTGCTCTGCGGTTGGAAAGGCCAGCGCTCCCGTTGCGCTGGCTCCTCGCTTGTTGAGCAGCTTGATCCACTCGGTCATAAATCGAGGATAGTCGTGGGCGCCAGGGCGATGCGTTTTTTCACCCGCGCGGATAAACACACGGAGTGGCTCTGCGGCCGAAAGCGGAAGCAACAAGGCGATAAATAGTAATACGTATTTCATCATGATAAGTGGATCGTGTTGGCGGGGGAGATAGGGAGTCATTGTTAGCTGCATACACCTAATGGGAAAAGACTCTTTAGTAAAATGTGGATTTATCGATAGTTTTTGTGCTGTGAGCTAAGGTGGATGTTCTCGTTGGGAGACAGTCGAGCAACTACCTTGGTTGAAACGAATCAACATTATGCCAAATCCATTAACTGGTAAGGGAAATCCTTACACACGCGAAGAGGTGATCGAGAGATTACACGAGACACTTAGAAATAAAGAATCCATCATCGGCGCCGGTGCTGGTACCGGAATTAGCGCCAAATTTATTGAAAAAGGTGGGGCTGATTTTCTCATCATTTATAATTCAGGCCGCTTCAGAATGGCGGGTCATGGATCCACTGCTGGGATGATGGCGTACGGTGATGCCAATGCTATAGCGATGGAAATCGGTGAATATGAAGTGCTGCCTGTGGTAGAGGAAATCCCAGTGTTTGCCGGCGTGCACGCCACTGACCCACGCAGGAGAATGTGGCACTGGCTCGGTAGAATCAAAGAGATGGGCTTCTCAGGTGTGAACAATTTCCCAACGCATACCTTGGTCGACGGCCATTTCGGACGAGTGCTCGAAGAGACTGGCATGAGTGTCACAAAGGAATATGAGATGATCGCTTTAGCTCGCAAGTTAGATCTTTTTTCAACAGTCTATGTTAGTACGCCTGAGCAAGCTATCGAGATGGCCAAGGCGGGAGCGGATTCGATTATCGCTCATTGTGGAACCACAGTGGGTGGATCCATTGGAGTGACTGGAGCCTTGTGTACGATGGACGATGCGGTGAAGCGCACTCAGGACATCATCAATGCTGCGAGCACTATCAGAAAAGATATCATTTTTCTGTCTCACGGTGGACCTATCAACACACCTAGTGATGTAGCTTATATTAATAAGCATACCGACTGTGTGGGATTCATCGGAGCGTCTAGCCTTGAGCGTATGGGGGTGGAGCAATCATTGACAAATTTAACCAAAGAGTTCAAATCTATACCTCAATGCTAAAGTCATGTTTATCTCAGCCGAAGACATCAAGGTAGAAGGAGACGAGAAATGTCAAAACGAGTTCATCTCGGCTCTTGATGTTTCCGCAGATGAACCTTGGCGGGGGCTAAGGACTTAGAAGTATGAAGAAAAAGGGCACAGAGACCGAAAATCTAAGCGAAATTCATGTTTGGGGAGAGAAGACTCACTATTCTTGTGCTCGCGCGAATGCTGATGACACTAGAGAATGGTTATCGGAGTACCCTGTTTGCCCTACGCTGGCTACGTATCAGATGGAGCATGTGGGTATCATGCATGCTGAGGCTCCCTATGAAGTGGTTCGATTGTGCCAAAGCGGGGCCTATTTTTTGGTCACAACGAAGGGGAAAGGGCAAATTCTCATCGATGGTAGTTGGCACACTTGTTCTGCAGGCGAAGCGTGCCTTCTACCTGCCTACAGAACGAATGCTCTGCGCTGTCTAGAGGGTGAGGTCTGGGAGTTTTGTTGGGTGCGCTATCATCACGCTGATGGACAAATCCCTCTTATTCATTCCTCTCAACCATTGGTCGAAAAATTTGCGAGCCTGCAGTTTTTGAATGTGATGCAGGGAATGCTCTATGAATCTAAAGCTCCGCAGCGACAGGCCGTCACTCAGCAATGGATTCAACTGATTCATATCTATGTGAGTGAGTTTACCGCAACAAACCAGAAGGATGACCGGCTCTGGAAACTCTGGTTCGCGGTAGAGCAAAACCTAGAACGGCAGTGGAATCTGGATGCTATGGCGTCGATAGCTAGCCTCAGTACCGAACATATTAGACGCCTGTGTAAGTCTCAATACGGGCGTAGCCCAATTCAGCAACTACGTTGGCTTCGCATGCAGAGGGCTGCTGAGTTACTGATTTCAACCGGTTTTAAAGTTGAAGCAATCGCTTACGATGTGGGTTATCAAAATCCAGTTGTCTTCAGTGCTGCCTTTAAAAAAGAATTCGGAGCTCAGCCATCCCAATACAGAATCAAATAGTGTGTTTCCTGAGAAAAGTTCTGGGTCGTTGGCTGTCGTTTCATCTTTCGATCCCTTGTAATATTTTAGAGTTACGGAATCCCATCTAGGCAACAACTGTCACAACAGAAGACGGTTTTATCTAACGTTTTTCACACCACACGACAAAAAATCATACGAGATGCGCACCACCTCTAGTTATTGCGGCTGATTGGAGTGGGGTTCTCCAACGGAGAATTTCATAACAGCCCCGTCAAAGGCGTAGCCGCATGGCGGGGTAAACCATAACCATAGCCTCCTTGGCTGAAGGTCAAGTTCATGTTTCTAGTCGTTCGGTTGGTCACACTACTCAGATCTATTAGACAAAATGAGTTACTTTATCGGACTGGCATTTTTCGTACTTTTCGCGGTAGAGATCGCTTCGCTAGAATCTGTCTTAAATTAGAAAAGAGCGAACTTACCAGCAAGTTACAAGGAGGCTGGAAGCGCTCTTCTACGGGCACAAAAAAAGCGCGACCTCTTGGGAGATCGCGCTTTTGCTTTTAAAAGTGAATACAAACTATACGTGGTAAGTGTCGCCGCAACTCTGGTTCATGACATTAGCATACTTGCCGCTAACAACGTCCCAGTTCACGAGCTCGAAGAATGCTGCGATGTAGTCAGGACGACGGTTCTGGTAGTTGAGGTAATATGCGTGCTCCCATACGTCGAGACCGAGGATTGGTGCGCAGCCACATGTGCCAGCGAACTCACCCATCAGTGGATTGTCTTGGTTCGGAGTAGAACAAACAGTAACGCCGCCGTCTTCCTTAGCACAGAGCCATGCCCAGCCTGAGCCGAAACGAGTAACGCCTGCTGCTGCGAATGCTTTTTTAAATTCGTCGAATGAACCGAACTCTTTGTCGATTGCTGCTGCGAGCTCACCAGTAGGTGCGGATGCGCCACCGGGTGCGATGACTTTCCAGAAAATTGAGTGGTTGAGGTGACCGCCGCCGTTATTGCGCACTGCCGCTTGCTTAGCTGCAGGAACTTTGTCGAGCTGCTGGACGAGCTGGCAGATTGGGAGTTCGAGGAGCTCAGTCTGACCTTCTAGGGCTTCATTGAGTTTTGTTACGTACGCGTTGTGGTGCTTGGAGTGGTGGATCTCCATTGTGCGTGCGTCAATCTGTGGTTCGAGCGCGTCGTAAGCGTAGCCGAGTTCTGGAAGTGTGTAAGCCA
>JBLHPP010000096.1:0-8456 GCA_047624385.1 Crocinitomicaceae bacterium | reverse complement strand
CTCCCCATCAAACGAACTTGCTATATTATTCACTAATTGACGATTTATCACAAATTAAGGTCTAAGTCGAACGATTTAAAATCCATATGACGTAGTTATTTTTCAATAAGTTGAAAGAATCATCGTAAAAATCCCTTATAAATTACGTCAATTAATAACAAGATGCTAGACACCTGTCTAACTTCCTACTAAGAGATTCATACGCTCGATTGAAAGACCTACCAATCATCGAACTATCAACTAATAATAAACACAAAAATGAATAAAACACTAACAGAAAAGGAGCGATCCATGATATTTTGGGCTAGTTTTCTTGCGCTCATGGCTGCCGGAGTTGGCTTCGGAATCCGCGTAATGAGCATCGGTATTTGGGATAAAGAGTTCGGTATAACTGGAGCCCAAGCAGGTGGCCTTTTTGGTCAATCACTCTGGCCTATCGCAGTAGGCATGATCCTATTTAGTCTTATTGTTGATAAGATCGGGTACAAAATCTCAATGCTAATCTCTGCATTATGTTTCACAGCCTCTTGTCTGTGGACTATTTACACAAAAGATTTCGCCTCCGCTAAGTACTCATTTATTATCTTCGGCTTTGCTCACGGTATCGTAGAAGCGTGTATCAACCCACTCTGCGCGACAATGTACAAAGACCAGAAGTCTAAGATGCTGAACATCCTTCATGCTTCTTGGCCTGCTGGTGTGGCTTTAGGAGCACTTGTATTCCTGCTACTTGGTGCCCATGATTCACCACTTTTAGCTGACGGAGCTGAACCGTTTCTTACATGGAGAGGTATGTTCTGGTTCGTATTAGCTCCAGTAGCGATCTTTGGTGCAATGTTCTTACTGTGCCACAACTATCCTGAAGATGAGCGTGTAGAAGCAAACGTCTCCTACACTGACATGATGAGAGAGTTCGGCGGACTTGGAATTTTCCTTGCGGTAACATTCCTCTTTTATGAATTCGCTAACCAGCTAGATGTGCTAAAAGATGGTAATCAAAAAATCCTGACAAGTCTAGCTGTAGGCGCAGTTGCGGGACTAACATCCGGATTTGCTCTCAAGTCTTCAGGAAAGATTCTGTTCTTTATTCTCTGCGTCATCATGATTCCACTCGCTACGGCTGAGTTAGCTACCGATGCATGGATTAAGAAACTCATGGAGCCAGTTCTTCAATCTGAATACGCTATCAACTCAGGATGGGCTATCGTATTTTCATCTATCGTAATGATGGTCCTTCGCTTCTTCGCAGGCGTACCGCTTAAGTTCATGTCACCACCAATCCTTTTGGTTGTGAGTGCCATCTTCTCTACTGCAGGATTATTCCTTCTATCCGAAGTTGCAGGCGTCATGATTTTCGTAGCATTTTCGCTCTACGCTGTAGGCCAGACTTTCTATTGGCCAACAGTTCTCGGGTTTACAGCAGAGCAGTTCCCTAAAGGCGGCGCTATGACGCTCAATACTGTATCTGCTATGGGGCTACTAACACTTGGTATATTTGGCACACCATTCCTTGGTGCTAAGTTCGATGATTTCAATGCTCAAATGATTAAGGAAAAAGCCCCGATCGTATACGAAACAAGTAAATCTGAGGAAGTTTTCTTTGGTTGGAAATACGAGAGTGTTGATATGGCTAAAGTGGAAAAAGATCTCGACTTCACAGCAGTTGAAGGTGACAAGACAGATTCACAAAAAGAACTTTCTGCAAACTTGGAACAGAACCAACGTAAAGTTCTCCAGGTTGCGGCATGGTTCCCAGCTATATTAGGCATTTCATTCCTGTTCATAGCATTCTGGTATAAATCACGCGGGGGCTACAAGCCAGTAGAGCTTTATAAAGAAGCTCACACTGACGAAAACGAAGTTGCTCAGTTCTAGGCTTATCATGTGCCTATTTAGCTGATAGAAGTGCCTCAATGCATTTAGGTCTCGATTGCTCAACGCAAAGTCTCTCCGCCATCATTATTGATGTGAGTAGTGGAGAGACTCTTTATGAGACCTCTATCAACTTCGAGGCAGATCTACCTCACTATCAAACGAGTCACGGCTTTGTTCGCGGAACAGAGCCTGACGAGTTTTTCTCTAACCCAATCATGTGGGTTGAGGCGCTCGACCACCTCTTCGCACGCATGCAACAAGAGGCTGCACCGCTAAGTTCAGTAGCCACCATTTGTGGGTCAGCCCAACAGCATGCCACAGTTTATCTCAACGAGCACTTTGAGAGAGTCCTTGAGAATCTCTCCCCGAACATACCACTAGCCGAGCAACTCTCAGACGTATTCACCCGTCCAGTTTCTCCGATATGGCTAGACTCTTCGACCCACCAAGATTGTAAAGAAATCACCACTGCTATCGGCAGCGCGCGCAAAGTGACCAGACGCACAGGCTCTGCAATGATTGAGCGATTTTCGGCAGCCCAGATCCGCAAGCACTTCAAGCAATTACCGAGACATTGGGATGAGACCAGCACTGTCCACCTCGCCTCCTCATTTCTATGCTCGCTACTTATTGGTAAGTCATCTGCCATCGATTTTGGCGATGGTGCAGGCATGAACCTAATGGACATCAACAAGCGGAAATGGGATAAGCAAATGGCCGAAGCCACCGCACCTGGAACCCTAGATCGGCTCCCAGAATTACGTCAAACCACCCAAATTTCTGGCACTATTTCAGCCTACTTCAGCATCAAGTATGGACTATCACCCAAAACTCGCTGCACCCATTGGACCGGAGACAATCCTGCGAGCCTCGTAGGAATGGGAGTGATTCGCCAAGGCACTTGGGTCATTTCCTTAGGAACCTCCTACACACTCTTCTCCGCAATCGAGACACCCTTCATCGACCCACAAGGTTACGGCCACATTTTTGGCAACCCAGTGGGCGAGTACATGTCACTTTCATGCTTTAAAAATGGTGCGCTAGCCTGTGTCGCGCTCAAGGATCAACTAGGATTATCCTGGGAGGAATTTGACGCTGAGCTCTTACATAAACGCACAACAAAGAGCCAAGTTTCACTGCCATTTTTTGACACCGAGATCACCCCACCCGCATCAGCTGTTGACCAATCGCAATCAACTCCCTCCTCGCTGATTGATGGCCAATTTCTAAACATGCGCCTCCATAGCCTCTGGCACGGGGAATTCCCCGAAACTATCCTCGTTACTGGTGGCATTTCTCAGAGTGATGGTGTGTGTCAGACAATTGCTAATATTTTCCAGCGCCCGGTCCAAAGACTTGCCTCTCACGGTTCAGCCTCACTCGGGTCTGCATTGATCGCAGCTACCGCCGACGGCTATGACATTGACTCGCTGATCGAGCAGTTTTGCCAACCGATCGAGGGCTCCACAATCGAGCCCGACCCAAGCGCTGAAGTGATATACCAAGCACTTGGCGAAAAGTTTACAGAGCTGCTCTTCCAACACATTAGAAAGTAGCTATAAACTCTGATTTTACTCGATCTCTGGTAAATATACCTCTAATTATACCTACCAGAATTTCACCAAAAAAATCTATGCGTAACGTTACATTATTTACTGGTCAGTGGGCGGATATCCCCTCTGAAGAACTCTTTCCTAAAATTAAAGAAATGGGCTACGACGGAGCTGAACTAGCCTGTTGGGGCGACCACTTCGACGTCCAAAAAGCTCTCACCGAGGATGGCTACTGCGAAGCCAAATGGGCTCAGTTAGATAAATCTGGAATCACTTGTTTCTCCATCTCATCCCACCTTGTAGGTCAGGCAATCTGTGACCTCATCGACGAACGCCATAAGAGCATCCTACCGCCACATGTATGGGGCAATGGCGATCCTGAAGGAGTGCGCCAACGTGCCGCTCTGGAAATGATCGACACAGCCAAGGCTGCTCGCAAATTCTTCGACCTCAAACCTGGCGGATCACCTAAGAAAATAGTGGTTAACGGCTTCACTGGGTCTTCGATTTGGCACGCACTCTACGCATTCCCCCCGACATCTCAGGAGTACCTTCAAAAAGGCTTCGATGATTTCGGCACACGCTTCAAAACCATCATGGATGAGTTCGACAAAGTAGACGTTTACTTCGCACTCGAGGTCCACCCAACGGAAATAGCATTCGACATAGTCTCAGCTGAGCGCGCGCTCGAAGCGCTCGATCACCACCCGCGGTTTGGCTTCAACTACGATCCGTCCCACCTCGCATACCAAGGTGTCGACTATGTTAAATTCATTTATAACTTCTCTGACCGTATCTTCCACTGCCACATGAAAGACGTGTGGTTTGGCCACGGTGACGGCACAGTTGGCGTATTTGGCGGTCACACCGATTTTCTCGACCCACGTCGCCAATGGGATTTTCGTTCCGTTGGTCGCGGTGATGTGAACTTCGAAGAAATCATCGTTGCCCTCAACGACACTCATTATGAAGGACCACTATCTGTAGAATGGGAAGATGGCCGCATGGATCGCTTCCACGGTGCTACCGAGTCCTGTGAATACGTCCGCAAGCTCGATTTCCCGCGTAACACGAATCTCGCTTTCGACGGCGCATTCGACAACGACGCGCAGTAGTTGGACTTATTATTATACTCGATTCTAAATTCTAAATACTAGATTCTCAAAAAATATGGCTAAAGTAAGAATGGGCATGATCGGCGGAGGCCAAGGAGCCTTCATCGGCGCAGTGCACCGCATCGCAGCAGCGATCGACCAACAAATTGAACTCGTCTGTGGAGCATTTTCCTCGGATCCACAACGCTCTATGGACTCAGGCGCTGACTTCTACCTTCCCGCTGAACGTTGCTACGGCACATTCGCTGAAATGATGGAGAAAGAAGCAGCACTCCCAACGGACCAACGGATGCAATTCGTAGCAATTGTCACACCAAACCACGTCCACTTTCCCGCTGCAAAAGCAGCACTGGAAGCAGGCTTTCACGTTTTCTGTGACAAGCCAGTAACGCTCGACCTCGCTGAGTCAAAGGAACTCAAGACCGTGATTGAAAAATCCGGGAAACTCTTCGGTCTCACGCACACCTACACCGGCTACCCGATGGTAAAGCAAGCGCGTCACATGGTGGCAAATGGCGATCTCGGTGTTATCCGCAAGGTTGTAGTAGAATACCCACAAGGCTGGCTCGCAGACGCGATCGACGCCGAAGGCCAAAAGCAAGCCGCCTGGCGCACCGATCCTAAGAAATCAGGCGCTGCAGGCTGCATGGGCGACATTGGAACCCACGCTGAAAACCTCGCTGAGGAAATCACCGGACTACACGTCGAAGAACTCGCGGCCGATCTCACAGCCTTCGTCCCAGGACGCAGACTTGATGACGACGGCAATGTTCTTCTTCGTTTCGAAGGTGGAGCCAAAGGCGTCCTCACAGCATCTCAAATTGCAGTGGGTGAAGAAAATAATCTAGCGATTAAAGTCTGGGGCTCAGAAGGTGGACTCGAATGGCACCAGAACGAGCCGAACACGCTTCTTGTTAAATCGAAAACAGCTCCTATGCAGGTGTACCGTACTGGTAACGACTATAACTGTGACGCGGCCAAGGCTGCAACCCGCACACCCGCAGCACACCCAGAAGGCTACCTCGAAGCATTCGCCAATCTCTACCTCAACTTCTCCAACCACATCCGTGCGGTAGAAGCTGGTGAGACACCAAGCAAATTCGCTACCGATTATCCAAAAATCGACGATGGCATCCGCGGCATGGCATTTATCGAGGCAGTAGTTTCCTCCAGCGCCAACAACGCAACTTGGACAAAGTTCGACGTCTAGGCCAGCCTATGGCAGGAGTTGCTAGTTTCCAGTAAACAGTTTCCAGTGGTGTGGTCCTTGCGGGCCACACCATTTTTTATTCTCCACTATCACTGATTTATCGGGGTAGTAACGCTGTGGTCTATCCAATCATAAAAACGAGTACCGGAATCGCCTACTAACTTGCTCTAGTAATCTTGTAGAAAGCCACTCTTTCACAGGAAGTCACATCATGCTACCATAGGGATTCACCACCTTCTATTGTATGCACAGGATTCTACTATTGGGCTGTGGAAAAATCGGCGGAACAATCGCTAGAATACTAGCGGGCTCAGGTGATTACGCCTTAACTCTCGCTGATCGGAGCAATACTCGGATGAAACCCTTGGAATCTTTGCCCAACATCACGCGCTGCATCAATCTTGATATCGACGATCAAGAATCCCTCCACTCAGCAATGCATGGCTGCGTCGCAGTCATCTGCGCCCTAAGCTACAGTCATTGTCTACAGGTTGCTCAAGCTGCAATGGAATGCAAATTAAGCTACTTTGACCTTACTGAAGACATCGCAGTGAGTCTAAAAATAAAACAGCTCGCCGAATCAGCACAACATGGTCAGGCCATAATGCCACAATGTGGACTCGCACCTGGCTTCACAGCGATCATAGCCAATCACCTTGCCCAGCAAGTTGATCGAGTAGAAAACATCAACATCCGAGTTGGTGCCCTGCCAGTCTACCCGACAAACTCGCTCAGGTACAACCTCACGTGGTCCACCGATGGACTCATCAATGAGTACTGCCAGCCCTGCCAGATTTTGCGCGATGCCGAGTTGGTGGAAGCTAGGCCTCTCACCGGCTTGGAGGCTCTCTCGATTGATGGCACACGCTACGAGGCATTCCACACTTCTGGCGGCATAGGATCTCTCTGTTCATCACTCCGAGGTGCCGCCCGGAACATCAACTATAAAACCATCCGCTACCCCGGGCACCGTGACCTCGTTAGCTTCTTACTAGAAGAACTACAGCTAGCAAATCGTAAAGACCTGCTACGTGAGATTTTAGAAAACGCCATACCAACCACCCAGCAAGACCTAGTGCTCACCTTCTGCAGCATCACAGGCTGGCGATCTGACCAGTTCGTTCAAATCAGTGATGCCAGAAAAATCTACCACACAGAGTTAGATGGCTCTGCAGTTTCCGCCATCCAACTCACCACTGCTGCGAGCATCAGTGCCGCAGTCGATCTATTTTTCAGCCACAAGCTACCAAGCTTGGGTTTCATCCGCCAAGAAGACATAATGTTAGACGACTTCCTCCACAACAGGTTTGGCTGCCATTTTGCTCTCGGTAACACCAAAGGAACCAAAGTCACCCAACCGACCTCAATCATAGAATAACCACCACCATGAGCAAACTACTCCCCCCAACACTACAGGATCTGGGCCTACGGACTATAAACCCAAGCACTTTTATATCCAACATCGTACCAAGAGACCTAGGAATCATCCATTCGGTGAATAGCCCGATTGACAACAAAACCATTGCAAAAGTCCACCATGCTCCCTCCGAATCTTCCGAAGTCACGATCCAAGCATCACTCCGGGCTTTCAAACATTGGAGGGATGTCCCAGCACCCATCCGCGGCCACCTTATCCAAGAATTCGCCAACCAACTCCGACTGCACAAAAAAACACTCGCGCAGTTGGTCACCTTAGAAGTTGGAAAAATCCCATCAGAAGCAGAAGGTGAAGTCCAAGAAATGATCGACATCTGCGAGTTTGCAGTCGGCCTAAGCCGTCAACTCCACGGTCTAACCATTGCTAGCGAGCGAACTCACCACCGACTCATGGAGCAATGGCACCCGCTTGGTCCAACAGCCATCATCACAGCCTTCAACTTCCCCGTAGCTGTCTGGGCATGGAATGCAGTTCTCGCTCTAGTTTGTGGAAATTCCATCATATGGAAGCCATCGAGCAAGGCTCCACTCAGCGCTATCGCCTGCCAGCACATACTCCAGCTGAGCATTGACAAATCCCCCGAGGCTCCAGCGGCACTCAGCTCATTAATAATTGGCGACAGAGGAATCAGCAACGCACTAGCGAGTTCCCCTCATATTCCGCTGGTAAGCGCCACTGGCAGCGTTTCGATGGGCCGCTCAGTCGGCACAGTAGTAGCCCAAAGATTAGGCAGAAGCTTACTAGAGCTAGGCGGGAATAATGCAATGATCGTGACAGCCAACGCAAACATAGATTTGGCGGCCCGAGCCATTCTCTTCTCGGCTGTAGGAACAGCTGGCCAGCGCTGCACTAGCTTGAGGCGACTCATTATCCATGATTCCATAGCTAGCAACTTACTCTTAACGCTCAAATCGGCATACGCCACCCTAAGCATAGGAGACCCGCGCGAACTCGATATACTGGTAGGTCCATTGATTGATGAAGCTGCTGTAGCAAACCATCATCAAGCGATTGACTCAGCCCTGCAACAAGGAGGAAAACTCATCACTCCCCTATCCCACAATACTGCATTCCCAGATGGCCACTATGTCCAGCCACTGATCATAGAAATGCCAGCAACGGCACCAATCCTCCAACACGAAACATTCTCACCGATTTTATACGTCATCCGCTACACCTCCTTAGACGATGCTATTCAGCTACATAATGCCGTACCCCAAGGCCTCTCCAGTAGTATTTTCACCGACAAGCTCCAAGAAGCCGAG
>JBLHPP010000095.1:0-8611 GCA_047624385.1 Crocinitomicaceae bacterium | reverse complement strand
AGTATCTATGAATTTATAGTTAGGTAATGTGGAGGTTTCAGTGCCTCATGGAAAGCATAAAGAGTGCATTCTTCAATAATTATTAGGTGTACTTAAGTACTTCCTCGATGGTTGTTTTTCCTGAATAGATGTTCGCGAGACCGTCCTCACGCAATGTACGCATACCAAGTTCGATGGCTTTCTGCTTAAGTACCACAGTCGGAGCTCGTTCAATAATTAACTCTCCAATAGGGTCGGTAATATCAAGTAATTCAAAGAGACCTTGTCGTCCTTTGTAGCCACTGTCACTGCAGACGTCACATCCGCGGCCAGTATAGAACTCTTTATCACCTAATTCATAGGGAGAAACCCCGAGCTGATTCAAGATTGCCTCATTCGGCTCATACGGCGCACGACAGCTAGAACAGATAGTTCTCACCAATCTCTGAGCTAAAACACCTTCAAGCGATGCTGCTACCAAGAATGGCTCAACGCCCATATCAACTAATCGAGTGACTGCACCTGGAGCATCATTCGTGTGCAGAGTACTTAGCACTAAGTGACCAGTCAATGACGCCTGAATGGCAATCTTGGCTGTTTCCTTATCTCGAATCTCACCAATGAGAATACGATCTGGATCTTGACGTAAGAACGCACGTAATATGCGGGAGAAATCTAGTCCAATTGCCTCATTCACTGGCACCTGAATAATCCCGTCAATATCGTATTCCACTGGATCTTCAGCAGTAAGAAGCTTGGCATCAATCGTATTGATCTTGCGCAATGCAGCATACAAAGTGGTTGTTTTACCGGCACCTGTTGGGCCCGTCACCACAAAAATACCATTCGGTTTATGGATAGTTTCATCCATGTATTCGTAAATGTGCGGTGGTAGCCCCACTGACTCCATATCTAGATTCACACTACTGCGATCTAGAATACGAAGCACGACACTCTCGCCGTGCTGAGTAGGTAGTGAAGACACACGCATATCTACTTGTCGGTCACCAATCTGTTTAACAATTCGCCCATCCTGTGGAACACGTGACTCCGCAATGTTCATGTTAGACATGACCTTGACCCGTGATATGATTGCCTTTGCTAGATGCGGTGGCGGTGGAGCCATCTCAAATAACCCACCATCCACACGATAGCGTATTTTAAAGTCTCTATCAAATGGTTCAAAGTGAATATCTGATGCTTTCTCTTTGATTGCTTGGAACATAACGAGGTCAACATAACGAATAATCGGCGCAGAGTTTGCTTCTGAAGCCACATCTTCCGTACCGTCTGCATTCGTAACCACATCAATTTGATCAAGTAGTCCATCTGTAGCACTACCTCCACCAAGGTAGAATTCGTTAATTTTCTCCTCAACTAAATAATCGGGCGCAACTGCTACAATAATTTCCTTACCTAAGGCGAAGCGAAGATCTTCTGCTGCCTGTGGGTTTAGCGGATCACTGAGGACTACGTGTAATCCTTCCGGTCCAACATTCACCGGCAAACAGCCGTGAAGTCTCGCCATGCCAGCTGGAACCATAGAGAGTAGACTCGCTGGTGGATCAAAATGATTTAAATCAATGAGCTCAGCTCCCAGCTCGGATGCAATCACCGGCCAGATCTCGTCTTTATCGGTGATCACCTGAAAGTCAGCGAGCGTTTCAGCCATAGTCTTACCAGTGGCCTCCATAGTTGATTCAATATCCTGAGCCAGGTACTTATCAACCATACCCCGACCAATGAAAATTTCTAAAACTTGTTGGTTATCCATTATATATCAAAATTTGTTAGAGTTACACTCTCGGGGATTAGTCCTTATCAGACATAGTGACACTGATGACTTCTGATGCTGAGGTCATGCCAGCCTGTACTTTACGTATCCCATCCTCGCGGAGAGTACGCATACCTAACTCTCTAGCTCGTTTACGTAGCTGGGGTGATGTGAGGTCTTTGTTAATCATATGTCGAACTTCGTCATCGATTTCTAGGATTTCGAAAATACCCATTCGACCCTTATAACCTTTATTCCGGCATTGATCACAACCACCAGGACCATAGATCTTATGATTCATCTCCTTCATTGGGTCGAAGTTGAGCATTCTCATCTCCTTCTCATCAAGAACAGCAGGCTCTTTACAGACAGGACAGAGTTTACGGACCAAGCGTTGTGCAATGATTGCTCTTACAGCAGAAGCTATCAAAAACTTCTTCACTCCAATATCAGCCAAACGCGCCACAGCACTTGGGGCATCATTGGTGTGCAGTGTGGAAAACACTAAGTGCCCGGTAAGGGATGCGTTGATCGCGATGTTTGCAGTCTCCGCATCACGAATCTCACCAATCATGATTACGTTAGGAGCCTGACGGAGCATTGCTCTGAGTGCAGCAGAGAAGGTCATTCCAATATCAGCCTTTACCATCACTTGGTTAATGCCCGCCATTTCATATTCCACCGGATCTTCCACAGTGATGATCTTACGGTCAGGTTTGTTGATGTAGTTGAGACAAGCATAGAGAGTGGTCGTCTTACCCGACCCCGTTGGGCCAGTGACCAGAATAATGCCGTCAGGAAATTTGATGTAGCGCCTAAAGTTTTCTTGGTCATCAGACAAGAATCCTAACTCACCTAGCCCTAACACCAATGACGACTTATCCAAAATACGCATCACGATGCTCTCACCGTGGCTGCTAGGCACACTAGAAACACGAAGATCAATCTCTTTATTTCCAGCCTTGAGCTGAATACGGCCATCTTGTGGAAGACGTTTCTCAGCAATACTCATAGTACTACTCATCACCTTCAAACGCGCGATGATAGCTGGTAACAATTTCTTCGGATGGTTATCGGCCTCTATCAACTTACCATCCACACGGTAACGGATACGAAGCGATGTCTCTAATGGTTCAATGTGAATATCACTTGCGCGCGCCTTCAGCGCCTCAGAGAAAATTTGCTGCACCAACTTGATGATAGGAGCATCACTAGCGTCGCCGCTTTCGTCATCAAAGGCAAACTCATCATCTCCTTCACCTTCTTGTATAACAATACCACCGTAGTTAATTTGAATACATTGGTCGATGGCACTACCAGCAGCACAAACAGGGTTGATTTCACGGCCAATAACGTGCGGCAAGGTGTCAAGAACCTCAAAATTCAGTGGGTCTGAAATCGCCACGGTTAACGCGTAGCCATCGTCCATTACTGGGATGACTCTAAATCGTCGCGCTACGTCCTCCGAGATTTGATCAAACATATCTGGCGAAATAGCAGTACTACGGAGATCTATGAACTCCATGCTCGAGCTCTGAGCACACACTTGCGCTACTTGGTCTTCGGTAAAGCGATTTTCTTTAATCAATCGCTCAATGACACTTTCAGCACCAGTCAACTGGGCTCTAGCCGCAGCAATATCATCTTGGTTAATCAGTCCTGATTCAATAATCAGCTCTAATAAATAATCTTCGTTTGAATACACGTTACTATGAAATTTAGTCTCTAAAGTATAAGTTGGGCTTCGTCCTCAGCGCTACGGAAATAGCACTATGAACGATTAGAACATTGCCCATCTCATTCCCTGACGTCAAGATATCAAACGATATTTTATACGAAATATCTAGCAATCTACCTACAGGCAGTGACATCGTGAATACATGAGTCAGACTCAATATTGTCAGACGCTCTCCTTGTGCTTCTTATTTAAAATAATTCAATCAACCCATTTAGTAAGTTAATGTTCCACTCTTTCGATATTAATTTTGGCACATTCGCCACTTTCATTCTAGGCCTAGGCATTCTAGCTCAGTGGTTGGCGTGGCGATTCAAACTCCCATCTATCCTGCTTCTGCTAGTTTTCGGTTTCGGTGCTGGGCAACTATTTGGCGTCAGCATCGACACCTTCCTACCTGGTGAAGAGGGTAATTCCATAATCCTTTCTTTAGTCGGGCTCGCGGTTGCCATTATTTTATTTGAAGGCGGGTTGACCTTAAAATTCTCTGAACTTAAAGAAAGTGGAGGACCAGTATTACGACTTTGTACGGTGGGAGTTGCCATCTCATTTGCTCTAATCACAGCATTTGGAATTTATATCTTAGGCTGGAATTGGCGTGTGGCCGCAATTTTAGGATCTATCTTGGTGGTTACAGGCCCGACAGTGATTGCCCCGCTCTTGCGTCATATCAAGCCGTCTCGTAAAATGAGCTCGATAGTCAAATGGGAAGGTATCGTAGTCGACCCCATAGGAGCAATCATGGCTGTGCTTGTCTTTCAGGCAGCCCTAGCTGGCGATGTGGAACAAGCACAGTCGACTATACTATATGCGCTTGGAGTCACCCTCCTTGTTGGGGTTGTTTTTGCCTTCCTGCTCGCAAAAGTGATCGAGCTCTTATTACGAAAACATCTCATCCCCGACTTCCTCCATTCGGTGTTTCTTCTCGCAACTATAGCAATCGCATTCTCTGCATCGAACGCGATTCAAAAGGAATCAGGGCTACTCACGGTCACAGTATTAGGAATTGCGCTAGCCAACCAGAAGTCTGTCTCAGTCAAACACATCTTAGAATTCAAAGAGACTCTGAGAACACTCATCATCTCCCTTCTTTTCATAGTCCTATCTGGCAGAGTCGATGCCACGAGTCTAAAGGAAGCACTTCTTCCAGGTCTAGGCCTCATTGCATTCCTCGTAATAATCGTCCGTCCAGTCTCCATATTTATCTCCACAGTATTCCTCAAACAAACAAACATCAAAGAGCGTCTCTTCCTAGCTGCATTGGCTCCGCGCGGAATAGTGGCTGCGGCGGTCACTGCTATCTTTGCTATCGAACTCGCGGAGGCTGCTCACTACGTCGAAGGTTTCCCTCAAGAGGTAGTCGAACAAGCGAACCTTATGGTTCCGATGATGTTTATAGTGATCGTTGGGACTGTCACCATTTATGGGCTACTCGCCGCTCCCCTGGCCAATCGATTGGGAATCGCGGCAAAGAACCCGCGAGGTGTCCTTTTCGCCGGAGCTGACGGCTGGATCAGAAAGTTAGCTAAAGCCCTCATCGATGACGGCCACGAGGTTCTATTGCTCGACACTAACTACTCAAACGTAGCCGCTGCCACAGTCGATGGTATACCTGCAAAGCGCGCAAACATCCTCTCCGAGTATGTCGAAGAGGAACTGGATTTCGCAGGACTTGGTCAGCTAGTCGCAGGCACCCACAACGACGAAGTCAATAGCCTAGCAGCCAGTGAATTCACCCATATCTTTGGCAGCGCCGAGGTCTGGCAGGTTGCTCCACTGGATGACAAGTCACACCACACAACGGCGGTAGCCTCACATATGCGAGGTCGAATCATTTTTCCCGCGAGGCCTAACCATAAAGAACTTTCTTGGATGATTCTTGATGGAATGGAAATTAAAAAAACCACCATTTCTGATCAATTTACTTACGATGATTTTTTAGAGCACCATCCTGAAGCTATATTACTCTTCACTGACTGCGTGGACAAAGGTCTTCGTCCAGCTCACGACAAAATGAAGCCCCCCACAGATGGACACACAATCTACGCATTTATTGATCCCAAATCTGACAGCTAAAATCACATGTACAAAGATCTCGAAGCTCGACTCCACGACTTATTTTGGAACTCTGAATCCGATGCTGATGAAACTCCTCTATTAGAAAAATTCCTCAAGAAGCACCCAGGCAAGGCGCTTGAACTAGGCTGTGGCTCAGGTCGGTTACTACTACCCCTGCTTAAAAAGGGCTATTCTATTGAGGGAGTGGAGATATCTGGAGACATGCTGAACTTACTCAAAAATGAGGCTGAAAAGATGAATCTCTCACCAGAGGTTTACCTCTCTGACATCTCACAATTTGAGACCACAGCAAAGTACAATTGCTTCACCATCCCAGCATTCACCCTGCAGCTCTTTTCCAGACCAGAGGCTCTAAACACGCTGGTGAAACTACGAAATTTAGCAGATTCAGTAGCTGGCCTATATATCACCGTCTTTATCCCTTGGGCAGAGATATTAGACGAACTAGAGCCCGACGCCTGGCATCTCGATAAAAAAGCAACGATGCCTGACGGAAATACAGCCCTATGCATGACACGTCATCAGATCGACCGCACTTCTCAGACTCTCTCTCGTGATCACCGTTACACGATATGTGATCAAGCAAACACGCTCCTTGAAGAGCAGCATGTGCAACAGGACTTGCAATGGTATCTTCTGCCAGAACTCATACTCCTTTTGAGCCATAGCGGCTGGAAAATCGATAGCTACGATGCTAATTTCAGCATTGGCAACAACGACACAGACGCATCACTGCTCACCCTTTACGCGTCTGCCGTTTGAGTTCTTTTACTAACTCACGCAAGACTTTCTGATCGACTTCTGCGGTAGGATCATAGCGCATTTCTTGGTGGCTTTGGATAACCGTTGATACCAGCCTCTGATCCACTCCATCGCAGGAAGCTAATTTCTTCACCCATACTGAGTAGGGCTCCCCCTCAGCACGGGGTCCCACTTTTTTCTGAACCGTGCGTTCTAGTCGGTGCAATGGAGTCACGACTGGATCGCCAGTCCATCTTGTAAAGCTCCATTTTGGAGCTTCCCTTCGTGTGCGATGCTTCCACAGTCGATAAAGAATCCAAAGAAGCAATAAAGCGGCAACAATGGTAACCTTCACTAACAAACCTGAGCGATTTGCCGCATCTTGTTTCCAGATAAAGAAATCTTCACGGATCAAATTTATACGTTCGCGTAACCAATCGACAGATGACATCCCCCCCTGCGATGTCACCCCTCTTAGATCAGCAGGAGTGAGGTCCACATTGATCCAATTACCATCAATGTAAGCACGCGTCCATGCGTGAGCATTGGTCCCCCTCACGTTCCAACAATCTGAACCACGCTCAGAAACAGCGTAACCCATTGCATAGCGTGAGGGAATTCCCACTTCACGCAGCAGCAATACCGCAGCCGTTGCATAGTATTCGCAGTGACCACGTTTCACATCATTGAGAAACCATTCAATCAATGAGCGATCGTAGTCAATGACACCTGGGTCAAACTGGGTTGAATACTCGAACTCTGAGCGGAAATATTGCTTTATTATCGCAATAACCTCACGTGGATCGTCGATGGAACGCAAGCCCAATCGATCAGCCAACTCAGAGATGACCTGTTTCTCTTCATTGGGGATACGTAAATCGACTTCGCCTAATGGCGGTTTATCTAAGGCTGATTTATTGGCGTCAGCATACACCGAGTAACTAATAACCATGTCACGATTAGTGAAGCGCAACGCCCCCATAGAATTCACTTTGGCATAAACCTCATCCCCTAAAATATCCGTCACCCCGTAGAAGCCAGGAGCGGTAGGGACAACCGAGGACGGTTGCCGATGAATCACGGTCCCCCTGATTTCTAGAAAATCATCCTTTTTTGACAGTTCGATTAACTTTTTATCTGAGCGTCTAAAATATGTCACGCTGCTGTCGCTCATCACAACGTCAGAGCTAAATGGTTCTTGATAAGACTGATCTAACCCATCGTACTCCTCCGCAGTATAATCATAAGTCCACCTCCCATGCATGTAATTATTGTGGCCCGCTAGACGAAGGTACTCAGGATTACTTTCAGACCAAACTCTCCACTCAATTCTTGGATTGAGTTCAATATTTCCGAGTTCGCTTAGCTGGCTCATATAATCAGCAAGCAGGGTATTCCCGCCAGACTGGCTATAAAGCCCTTGCATATGCTCCTTCACCCACAAGTAGGCAGTAGTCATGGTCCACTGAATCCCCCATCCCAGCGCCACCACAACTGGCATTACTAACCATAGGCTGCGAGAGCGCATGCCTCGTGTATGTGACACAGAAAGCACCACAGCAAATACCAACACACAAAGTCCTCCCCAGAAGTACCACTCCAGTGCCTCAGTAGTAGAAGCCGCCAGTATCGCGCCAAAAACATAAGGATACCCGGTATTGATCCGCGTAGTTCGCACCTCTCTACCCTCTTTCCTATCCAATGCCATCCGCCTGCGACTGAAGAAAAAAAACGAGTTAAGAGCCACCGTGTCCCTCTGTCCATAGCGCTGAACAAATTCGACAGGAAAGAACATGATTGGCATCCACGTCATCACGTTAAGAGCCCCGGTTGGTCCAGTATCGTCAATCCAACTGATCGCGACACCAGCAGTCACTAATAATAGCGAAAACTGAAAAGCTTTCACTTGAGCATTCTCATCGAAATCCCATTTTAGGGGAATCCACCGACGGCAATCCAAAATGACAGCCAGCAACAATGCGATTAGCACATTATCACTCGTCACCCCCCAAAACAATAACGCCAGTGATGTCAGCAGTATTGGGGGGATGAGATTATGAGAAGCTTTCTTTGGCACGCTATAGAATGTGTCAGTTCTCACAAAAATCACAAATCACAAATCCCTCTCCTTTACAATTATCTCAATCCCTTCTAATGAAGGCACATGAAATTCATTGCCGCTGTCTGGGGAATACTTGGAGTATTCCTCCTTGTAGGGAAATCCTGCGAATCCCTTTTTTCGCGTGCTAGTGAAGCAATACAAGGTGGCCTCAGCGCCTACCAATGGATCATCCTCGTGCTTT
>JBLHPP010000094.1:0-8638 GCA_047624385.1 Crocinitomicaceae bacterium | reverse complement strand
CTGGAAAGCCTTTCTGCGCAAGGCGGCGTTATTCTTCGTTCACGGATAAAAATCCGCTCACTCATCACGCCTAGCCTCGCTTGAAATTCTTTCCAGCACCACCAACGCTAGTTGCCGGAGGTGCCCTCTATTGGTAAGTTTAGACTTTTTTCTTAAGCCTCGCCACGACGCTATAAATCATGAGTCCTGCCAACAAGAAACTCAACGCGTAATGCACCGGGGAGTTCCCCATCGCATGCACATGCTCGACTTGAGCCGCAAAGTCCATCTGCAGCCGTTCAGCCAGGAAATTGGTCAAATAACCAAAAATAAACCCTACACCTATCACTCCGCACAAGTACGCAACCAAAGCGCGTGTCCCCAGCTCAGCTTTCACCAAGCCCATCGTTGCCAAGTTCGTAGCGGGACCGACTAACATAAAGACTAACACCGCGCCAGGTGACACTCCTGAAAAGAGCAAGCCTGCAGCAATCGGAGTGGATGCGGTAGCACAGATATACATTGGCACACCGATCAAGGCCATCACCACGAATGACAAAAATCCATCACCCCACTGAGCTAAAAACTCATTAGAAACATAGGTTTTCACCAAGGCTGCAAACACCAAGCCGATAATCAGCCAAATTGTGATATCTTTCACCAAATCAATACAAGTGAACCGTAGACCGCTCTTTAACTTGTCCAGCAACGCTCGGCTACTAGGAGCTGGCTCTACACTACAGCAAGAAACTTCCACCTCAGGCTCTTCCTTTTCATAGCAACATGCTTTCTTCTTGGCTGGCTTACTTTCATCGTCACGACCCACCAACAAGCCGGCGGTAATAGCACTGAAAATCGCAGCTATCGGCCGGACTATCGCCATGAAGGGACCAAGCATCGCATAGGAAACTGAAATCGAATCAATACCCGTTTCTGGCGTGGATATCAAAAATGAAGTAGTCGCAGCCTTAGATGCTCCACCGCGTCGAAGGCCGACTGCTGCAGGAATCACGCCACATGAACACAATGGTAAAGGTGCTCCGATCAAGGCTGCCTTGACCACACTCATAAAACCAGGCTTCCCCAGGTGCTTAGCCAACAAGTCGCTTGGCAAAAAAGCACGCATCATCCCCGCTATAAACAACCCCAGCATCAGCCAAGGTGCCGATTCCATAAAGAGGTCTGTAAAATTTATGATCAGCGACATAAGTCTCACTCAAGGTACGAGTACTCATCATATTCTCAAGGTCTTTTTTTAGATGATAGCTATACTGTCTCATCTAAAACTCCACGACTCACCTTGCCATCAGACTGCTAAAAAGTCTGGAAGTCGAATGTCATGTGAGATCGCGTGGTCGCGATACTAAGGGAATCAAAGTCACCAAGCTTTGCTAACCTGTCCTTGAGTCTTCCGACTTTCGACACATTCCAATTGGCTGAAACCTAGCGCTGAGTAGTCCAGCGAATATGCTCAAAAAACTACTCTTAACGACCTCTTCTACCACCACCCCAGCCACGCATCCATTTGCTCTGGCTCTCAAGGCTCTGACGGTATTGTGTTTGCTGTGGTCCGGTTAAAATCCCATCGAAGCGGCTAACTTTAGCATCTAGGCTAGCTTTCTGCATTTCTTCGACCTTTACCTTCTTTTGATCCGCATCGAGCGACGTATCAGCCTCAATGACCATACGTTTCTCAATCACAGAGGTATCGATATTCGACAACATACCACCACCAAAGGAAGACATCATAGAAGACATCGGCGACTTCTTATCCACATTCCCTTCGGCCTCAGCGTAGAGGATGTCGTAGACTGCATCTTTTTGCGTGTCATCAAGATTCACAATACCTTGTATACTCGCCATTGATTTCATTGCCTTGGTCTCGACGCCATTCTTACGCTCACTCGACTTAAGGGCTTCATAATCCCCTAGTTGCTCATCACTCAAAATACCTTCCATAGCAGCTCCGAGGTCATCGTCACCCATGACAGTTGCCATCTTCTCCATTCCCTCCATGCTACGCATATTTTCAAAGCCTCCAGCCATCAACTCTTCATAGGCCTCTGTCTTATTTGCATAGTGTGCTCTAAGTTGCTTCTCTTGTTGCGGTGTTAGGCCCAATTTTGCCACAAGATTTGCGATCTTAGTCTCAAATTTCTCTTTCTGCCTATCGATCATACGTGTGCTCATTTTTTGACGCCTTTCCGTGCGTCGTGCATCACGGTCTGTATCATCTGGAGCTTCTATCTCAGATTTCACCACTGGCTCAGACACTGTCTTTCTTGGACTTTTCACCGTGGGCCCTGGTGCGCTAGCTCCACCTAGATTACTTGGTCTCGCTTGCTTAATTTTTTGCTTAGCCTTAGATTCCTCTACCACAGGTTGAACATCAGGTGAGTCCTTCAACAGCCAACCAGCACCAAAGCTAACAGCTACGGCTGCAGCAAGTATTATATATGTAGATTTCATAGGAAATTATTTTTGTGGTCGATCAATAAAGTTCATTAATCTGATAGATAAGCGAACACACTATATCTTTTTTGTCTTTATTAAAATAAAAAAACTCCAGCCGTTCGCACAGTTGAAGTTTTTGTAAAGTATTGATAGCCAGTGTTAGCTCTATGATTCGTACTCGCTTAGGAGTTCAGTTTACGTACGTCGCTGACTTTGCCATTCACCGCGGCTGCCACTACCATTGCAGGACTCATGAGAATCGTGCGGCCTGTTGGTGATCCTTGGCGGCCTTTGTAGTTGCGGTTAGAGGAACTTGCACAGATTTGGTCTCCGACTAATTTGTCTGAGTTCATCGCGAGACACATGGAACAACCAGCTTGACGCCACTCAAACCCCGCATCGCGGAAAATCTGATCGATCCCTTCTTGCTCACATTGGTGGGCAGTAATCTGGGAGCCTGGGACTGCAATCGCTTTCACGCCATCAGCCACCTTGTGACCTTTGATAATCTTTGCAGCTTCACGGAAATCCGAAAGTCGGCCATTGGTACAAGAACCAAGAAAAGCGACATCAATCGGGATCTCACTGACTGGAGTGCCCGCTGGCAGCTTCATGTACTCGAGCGCTTCCTCGATACTAGCTTTCTCTTCAGGTGTTTTAGCCTTGGCTGGGTCTGGAATCAGTTCGGAAATACCGACTCCGTGGTCGGGAGAAATCCCCCAAGTCACTGTTGGTTCGATATCCTCAGCCACGAAGTCTACAACATCGTCGTACTCAGCATCCACGTCAGACACGAAACTATCCCAGCGTGTTACAGCGACATCCCAATCCGATTCTTTCGGAGCGTATGGGCGGCCTTTCAGATAGTCGTACGTTGCCTGATCTGGGTTCACATATCCACAACGGGCACCGCCTTCGATGGACATATTACAGACAGTCATGCGTTCTTCCATCGTCATACGATCAAAAACCTCACCGCCGTATTCGTATGCGAAACCAATGCCGCCTTTTGCTCCAAGGTGGCGGATGATATGGAGAATCACATCTTTCGCGTACACGCCTGGCTTGAGGTTTCCTGTCACATTGATGCGGCGCACCTTCAGTTCATCCATCGCAAGCGTCTGGGTCGCTAGCACGTCACGCACCTGCGTGGTTCCGATACCGAAAGCAATCGCACCGAACGCTCCGTGAGTAGCGGTGTGCGAGTCACCACAAACAATCGTAGTTCCCGGCTGGGTGATTCCCTGCTCAGGCCCAACCATGTGGACGATACCCTGCATGCCTGTGTTGAGTGAAAAATACTTGATGCCGTATTCTTCCACATTTTTCTTCAGCTCATTGATCATTCCTTCAGCGAGGCCGTCTTGGAATGGTTGCTGTTGATTATCCGTAGGGACAATGTGGTCGACTGTGGCAAAAGTGCGCTGTGGAAATTTCACAGGTAGCCCTAGGTCACGAATCATACCGAAGGCCTGCGGTGATGTCACTTCGTGAATCAAGTGTGAACCAATGAACAACTGCGTGCGTCCATCATCCAAGATTCCAACGCTATGCGCGTCCCATGTCTTTTTATAGAGTGTCTTTCCCATAACTGTGCCCGCCAATGCGACGAGCGCAAAGCCTGCACTATTTCCCCCATAAAGTCAAAAACCGATCGCGGAAGTTTCGCATATTGCGTCCACCTATTTTCTATGGGACACTGAACTATGTCCTCGTCAGAAAATAGCTCGTTTCTCCCCTTTATCTTAATCTCTTCCGTAGTCGTTATCTGCGGTTATATTTTTATCACAAAAATGCTCACTGATAACGTCAGTAAAGCAAACCCGAAGCCTCAGGTCGAAGAGCTCACAACCGCCCTGAGCTCGCTACGTAGCGCACAAGAAAATGCAGCAAAACCTTCTGATAATAAAGCCATCACCCCAGCTACTCAAAATAGCCCAGCGAACAACATCACCGGCAGCCTCCAGGATCAGCTCAAAAAAAAGCAACAAGACAAAGCTGAAATGATCCGTCAACTACAGGGGACATCAGGAAAATAACCAGAAAACTACCTCAATACTTGGAACAGAATCCGAGCTAACCTCTGAAGCATTGGGTACTTTAAAAAGCTTCTCCCCCCGTTTTAAAAAGTAAAATCGTAGCACTCAAACTATAGTGCCTGGAATCCACTTTCCCTTTTTCCTTTTTCCTATCGTCTTTTCCCTCTAAAAAAAACACGTGCTAGCGCTTCGTATCATAGGAACTCCCGTTCTCAGCTTTCTCAATTACTTGGGCGAGCTCAGCAAGCTAGCCTGTGAGGTGGCCATCTCAGTGTTTAGAGGGAAATTTTGTTACCAACAATTAGTCAAACAGATCGCCGAGATTGGATATCGCTCGCAGCCTGTCGTTATCGTCACTGGAGCCTTTACCGGTTCAGTACTAGCCGCCCAAGCCTTGTTTCAGCTTTCTCAGATGAAGATGGAAACCATGGGGGGAGCTCTTGTTAGTGTGGGTATGCTCCGCGAACTCGGACCCACCATCACCGGCCTCATGCTCGCGGGCCGAGTCGGGGCTGCAATGTCTGCTGAGATTGGCACGATGAAGGTGACTGAGCAAATCGATGCGCTTCGCTCGATGGATGTCCACCCGGTCGACTACCTCGTGACTCCACGTTTTGGCGCTATGGCCATCTCCATTCCTCTCTTGATTGCCGAATCCGGATTTTTCGGCATCCTCGCGGCATGGATCGTTGGCACTCAGATATTCCACGTTCCCTCAGCCTACTGGGTCCACCACATGGTTGCGCACACAGACCTTTCTGATATCACCATCGCCATCATCAAGGGCTTTGTCTTCGGTATGCTTATAGTTCTTATTTCTTGTCACCAAGGTCTCAAGGCTAGTAACGGAGCAGTGGGAGTGGGCCGAGGCACTACCAATGCGATGGTGCTCTCCTCCCTCGCTATCCTGATTTTCAACTTCTTCCTAACCATGGTGCTCAACACCATCTTCCCTGTCGGTTTCTCATAAACAAAAATGCCCGAAGCCATAATAGCTTCGAGCATTCTAAAAAATATATAGAGTAAGCTGAGGTTACTTCACGATGTGCATTGCTGCTGGCACAGTGACAACCTGCATACCAGCAAGCTGTGCCGCCATGATGCCAGGTGCAGCATCTTCGAGCACAAGACAATCTCCAGCAGCTACGTTGAGACGCTCAGCGCAGTTGAGAAATACATCTGGAGCTGGCTTACCGCACGCCACATCATCAGAAGTCACCACCTCGTCAAACAACTCACATAGACCCACAGCCTTGAGCGTTGCTTCAACAATCTTGCGGCTACCACCAGAGGCAATACCCATGGGTATCTTACCCCGTAGTGACTTTGCAAAACCTACCACATCCTCATTCACCTCCACGAGGTGAAGCAGATCAAGAAAAGCACGACGCTTAGAGTAGGATATAGTAACCGGGTCCAGAGCTAAGTTAAACTCCCCATTTATCTCTTTCACAATGTCTTTGGTCGGACGCCCACCCATTGAATAAAAAACGTCTTCAGGGAAGACATCTTTAGGTGCTCCATTGACTGCTAGAGCTTCACACCATGCTTGGAAATGCGCGGGCAGGGAATCTACCAATGTCCCATCGAGGTCGAAAATGACGGCTTTGTAGCCAGACTTGGGGATATTTAGAGAGCCGAATTGTTCCATTGCTTTAATCTAGTGCCGTTATTTTTAAATGATAGCAAGCGCAGAAAACGCGATAGCGTAACAATTTCTTCACAATCCCTCAAATTCTAAAAATATCATGCAGACATCCTCGAAAACAAAAAGGCTGACTCTATTTTAAGCCAGCCCTTTTTCTTGTATGAAATGTATTAATATTCGCGATTAGAGCACCACATCTTCATCTCGATAAAGTCCATTAGCGATCCAAGACGTTTCCGATTTCTTATTACTAATACTGACGATTCCTCGAATCTCCACCCTATCAGCAAAGCGCACCGGTCCACTGAGAGTCAGTTTTGTGGCCAACTTCAAAGATGGAATACCGAGACCTTCAAGGCTATCAACCAACTTATACTCATCGCTCAAGCTCACAACTGGTGGCTTGCCGTCGCGCTCTTGCACCAAAGCAATACGTCCGTCTTTGGTGGTCTCATAGGCATCTGAACGAAGCGTGAATAAATCTGCGGTTGTCTTGACTGGAGCAAAACGTGAACGAGGCACACAAATTGCGGCAGCTCCCTTGAAGCACTCGATCGCAGCCCCCATCGCAGTTTCTAACTGGTAAACAGCCTTCGATTTTTTGTTTCGTGGATCCACGGTTTTCTTGTTGATGATCACTGGAAGAGGTAAGACCCCACCTTGAGTATCAAGCTCAGACTTCAGAGCTTCGAGGTTGACCCAAAGGCTGTTAGTATTGAAGTACTGGTGCTTATCAATATTTTGAAATTCAATCAAATCGGAATCAGCAGTCTGAGCCACTTCCCGTAGTAATAATTGTCTATCAGCTTTGCGAATGGCTAGGTGTCCTCCCTTTTTATCCGACTCAGTACGGCGCGTGGCTTCCATCAAAAATGGCTTAGTCCCATCCGCAAAATAACGAAGAATCCCTGGATGCAGCACGGCACCTAAATTATCAGAATTCGAAACGAAGGCGTACTTCACACCATCGGCTAAAAGCTTATCTAACCACCCAGAACCAGCTATTGCAGGATAGAGGTCGCCGTGGCCTGGTGGGCACCACTCGAATTCTGGGTTCTCGGGGTATTCCACAGGAGCCATCGTTTTAGCATCAATCTTAGGAATCTGATTTTGGTGCAGCTCAACTTCTTCTTTAGCTGCGAGCCCACGGTCAGCATACTGGGCAAGATGGTCCAGGGTGTCTTCCGAAGTGCTAAAGCTATTCATCAAAAGAAACTTAACTTGAGCACCTGTGCTCTCGCGGAGGTAGGAAATCTGGTCGACTATAACATCTAGAAAAGTTGAACCATCCTTAACTTCAAGGAGACTTTTGGCCTTTTGCAGACCCATGCTAGTCCCTAGACCACCATTAAGTTTGATAACCACAGTTTGAGCCAGCAATCCAGGATCGAACTCTTCACCCGTATTAGATAGCTCATCGAGCTCCGGCAGCTTTACCACCGGATCAATACTCTCTTCCGTAATGTCGGTGGAATTGCCATCACACAAGATTGCGTAATTGCGCTCAAAACTAAGAATAGCAGCCTCACTGACACCAGCCTGCTCCATTTTTTCTCTAAAAGGGGTAAATGAACTCATCTCGACTTCTTGCATCGCGTATTACCTCATGCAAGTCACGCCTGAAATTTTTATCACACCCTGATTCCAACTAAGAACCAAATTTCTGTAATTATCGCAACCAGCGTTCACCACACTCGTTAAACTAAACACTTGAAACTTCCCACTTCCCACCCAACAGTCAGTCCATGAACCAAGAGATAATTCTCGAACGCGAAATCGAAGCCGTCCAGATCCCAAGCGGAGACGCCATCACTTTGCCCGTAGGCACCCCAGTAGTTGTCACCCAAACACTTGGAGGCAGCTACACCGTCGCCACTCAAGCTGGCCTCGCTCGTATTTCTGCCACTGACTCTGACGCGCTCGGTATCGATGCCGCTGAGGTCCAGGAAAAGAAAGAATACGCAAACGCTCTCAAGGATGCTCCACTAGAAGAACAAGTCTGGGGACAACTCAAAGAAGTGTACGACCCAGAAATTCCAGTCGACATAGTCAACCTCGGACTCGTTTACGATTGCGTTCTCACCGAGAAAGAAAATGGCCTAACTGAAGTAAAGGTGAAAATGACTCTCACTGCGCCTGGTTGCGGTATGGGTCCAGTCATCGCTGCAGACGCCCAAGCGCGCGTGATGTCACTCGACGGTATCGAAGACGCTGAGGTCGACCTCGTTTGGGATCCAGTCTGGAACCAAGACATGATCACCGAAGAAGGCAAAATGAAGCTAGGCATGGTCTAAACAACTTTAGACTTTTTAGAATCTAGAAGGGAAATCTCCCCAGCAAAGGCGACCACTAGGTCGCCTTTTTTACCTCATGGAATCCTCTCAGGCCACCCACTCCACACTCCACACTTCACACCCATGTCTTTCTCATCCACAGGTCTTAGCGACATCTTTCTTTCGGCACTTGATTCTCAAGGCCACGACCATCCCACTCCGATCCAGCAAGCAGCCATCCCGGC
>JBLHPP010000093.1:0-8705 GCA_047624385.1 Crocinitomicaceae bacterium | reverse complement strand
CACCTTACCTGGACGTTTCATGTGAATAACTGAAATATCATCTTGGTCCGTCAACACATCTGGATTCACCGCCTCTAGCCCTCTAGATGTTGAAGAAATAGTGAGATCCCTTGGCACAAATGCTGGCTGGGATGAATTGTAAGGATCATCTCCCAACAGAGTGGGAGCTATCGGCTGTACTGGTTGAATATCCTTATACTTCTTGGACCCTACGCGTTTTGTAAGAGAAAACGCGCTGGCATCAGCACCTCTGGAGCCACTGCCATGTTTATCGCAGTATCCCAATGGTCGATTTTTTACGTAATAGAATTCATTGGCAGTAGTACTCACAGTCTCCATTTTACCAGTCTTTAGGTTCCGTTCATATTCCTCGCACTCGAGAGTGACTCGTAGCCCGGATGTTTTACAAATCTTCATAGATTCTACATCAGCGGGACGAGCAATCGGTATTGGCTTATACTTTCGCTGATAGATCTTCATCGCATCAGTCCAAACTGGCATCACTGTGTCGACACTGAATGCGCCTGGGTAAATTTCCTTACGCGAGCCATCCCAGAATCCAGCCCAAACAGCACAGCTGACCTGGCTGTTATATCCGACGAACCAATTGTCAGCGAAGTCGCTTGTGGTGCCGGTCTTTCCGCCCCCAGTAAATCCTTTCATACCAGCAGCTTCATAACCACGTTTACCACTTCCCTCTTTAAGGGCTGACTCTAACATAGAATGCGTCAGATAGGCTGTTGCTGGATGTAAAATAGGATTCTGCTTAGAGCGCTCTCCCTTCCCAGCGTTTGAATACACTACAGTTCCGTCTCCCCTCTCAATACGCGTCACCCACACCATACTTGATGGTGTGGAGCCATTATTAGCAAATGCGGCATAGGCTCGCACCAGTTCGGAGAGAGAGACTGACTCAGTCCCCATCAACTCACGGGGTAATTCATTGGTAGTCGGGGTTGTAAATCCAAAGCGCTTGGCCATCACGCGCACCTTGTCTAATCCGACCTTCCGGCCTAAGCGGACAGTCGCCGCAATTTTTGAATTTGCTAGGGCATGCCGTAAAAGCACCTCACCTTCATAGCGAGGTTCCTCCACCTCACTTCCCCACTCACCTAGAATTCCCTCGACTCCGTCAATCATTACTTGCCGGTTATCCATGGCTTCATCGATTAGCCTTGAAGAAAGTGTCTCGCCAGCCTCTAGAGCAGCCGCATAAATGAATGGGAAAAAGGCGGTTCCCAGGGGTTTTCTACCGGCTTCAATAAAGTCATACTGTGAGTGTGAAAAATCCCGCCCACCAACGTAGGCGATGACCTCTCCTGTACTATTATCAATCATCAAAGCAGCACCCTGCAAGTATTTCGGTCGACTAGTAGCAGTAGGCTTATACTGAGCGTAGAGTGGGTGCTTATAGTCCTTTTGCGTCTCAGCGAGGGCTAATTGCTTCTTTAGTCTCTTTTCTAATGCCTGCTGAATGTCTCTGTCGATCGATGTGAAAATACGAAGATCTCCTTTGGCTAGAGCATCAGCTGAAACATGTTTCCCCACAGTTGCCGCAATCCGATCATAGATGTGGGTGGTGTTACGCTGAATAGGATTTGGATTTGTCACCACTGGCAAAGCCTGGAGCCGAGCTCTCTCAGACGAGCTGATTCTCCCCTCGATCGCCATCCGATTGAGCACGTGGTTGCGAGCCTTCTTGTTGTTTTTCTTGCTCCTAAGCGGTGAAAAAATAGATGGATTCTTAATGCACCCTACCAATGAAGCGCATTCCTGAATATCGAGGTCTTTTGGCTCTTTGCCGTAGTAGCCTAGCGCTGCGGACCGCACGCCATAATAACCACTACCGAAAGGCACGCGATTGAGGTAGAACTCGAGAATTTTTTGCTTGGTGTAATGCTTCTCGATTCTCTGCGCCAAGTAGATTTCGACGAGCTTTCTCTCATAATTGCTCTCATCTCGTTCCAGAGCCTCGCCCTTGAGGTCGTATGCATTCCGAGCCAACTGCATGGTCAGACTACTCGCTCCCGAATCTTCATCACCGGACTTAAAATTCAAATACGCAGCACGAAAAATACCGATAAAGTCGACTCCATCATGCTGGAAAAATCGCTTATCCTCTCCTGACACCAAGGCATCAATCATTTTTTGAGGGACTTCCTCGATCGGAATAGGGCTCCGATTTTCTACAAATAAACGTCCAATCTCACGTTCTTCACGATCATAGATCAAACTAGGAAGCTCGATCACATTGACCAAAGTCATATCATACTCTTGGGCTCGTTCTCTATATGGTTCAGTGATAGTGCTATAGCCAATGAACGCCCCCACCATTCCAAGCAACCCAACAAAGACCAACGCAAGAAACCACTTCCTTAAGAAGATTGCCTTCTTGCGGACTTTTCTGCGTGAGTTAAACTTCTTACGAATCATGATGAGGAACAAATACGCCAGCCGCTATGGAAACTGACTTCCAAGACACTTACCCTGTTGAAGGGCATACTGCAACCCCCAGCTGCTTAGTTTCTCATCTAAAAAATGAAATTTCTACCGCTGGCCCACTCAGCTTCGACCAATGGATGGGCGAGTGCCTCTATCACCCTCAATCGGGATACTACTGCAAAGGAGACGAGAGGGTGGGACGAGATGGCGATTTTTTCACCTCCGTAAGTGTGGGGAAATGCTTTGGAATGTTACTTTCCTACCGCATTGCCGTATATGCTAAAGCCAACGACATCAAAGGGCAAATCGATCTGATCGAACTCGGAGCCAACACTGGTCAGCTAGCCTGCGACATACTCGATACTCTTCGCTCTGACTTCCCCCATCTTTATAAAAAAGTGCGCTATACCATCTGCGAGCCACTAGAAAGAATGCAGCAAGTGCAATCAGCCACTCTGCTAACTCACTGCTCGCTATTAGAATTTCAGCCAACGCTGAAACACATCAAGCAGCCAAAAGAACACGGCATCCTTCTCAGCAACGAGCTAATCGACGCATTCCCTGTCAAGTTGATCATCAAAGAAAATGGTCAATGGAACGAGCAAATGGTCGACGATGATGATGGTGACTTTAGATTTATTTCTCAAGCCATTCAGTCGCCTCAACTTCTAGAGTTCAGCCAAGCTCTTCCGACACTCCCCGATGGCTACACCACCGAATTCCGACCTGGCCTCGAGGCATTTGCCACTACATGTGCCTCGGTTCTCAAGCAAGGCATGATGCTCACCATCGATTACGGGTACGTTCGTAGTGACTACTACACAGAAAGACGCAGAACTGGTACGCTCAGGACTTTTTCAAATCAAACTGCCGGTGAAACGCCACTGGCACTAGCCGGAGAGCAAGACATCACGGCGCATGTCGACTTCACGCAGCTAGCCAATGCTTGCCAATCTGCAGGATTCGCACCGAGCTATTTCGATAGCCAGGCACGCTTTCTTATTCAGCATGCCAAACCGTGGTTTGAAGTGATCGAAAATAGCCCACAAGCCCCGCCAGCCAAGCTGATTCGCCAATTTCAGACCCTCACGCATCCAGCCATGATGGGCAATAAGTTCTCAGTCCTCGAATGTACAAAAAACCGAGACTCTGACAGCACTGTCCTAGCCAAGCTAGAACTCTCAGAGCTCAACGACTAAGCCATCCAAAACACGTAAAATGAAAAAAATAAAATTTCTGATGAAAAATCGACTCACCAGCTATCTGACTACCAGTATTGGAGCTATAATGCTCAGCTCCTCCAACCTTACCTCAGCACCGATAGTTGCCATCTACGACATCGAAAGTCCGGTCAGCGAAACGGGTCAGTCTTCTGATAGCCTATCTGGCCTCCTCAGCATGGGTGACCCGTCACGGCCGCTGACCCACTTCGATATCATCCGAAGCCTGCAAAGCGCCGCTATCGATGACGAGGTCAAGGCGGTAGTTCTCGATGTCGATTCCTCTGGCTTGTCACTCGCACAGACCCAAGAAATCCGTGATCATCTACTCAGTATCCGCTCAGCAGGAAAAGACGTCTGGCTCTACACCGAATACCTCTCGACCACCACAGCTCTATTAGGCAGCGCAGCAAACCATATGACTCTGATGCCTGCTGGTAATGTCATGCTCACTGGCCTCTACGGAGAGAACATGTATTTCAAAAAGCTGCTCGATAAAGTCGGCGTAAAAGTAGAAGTCATTCACATTGGGGACTTCAAGTCGGCCGGTGAAACATTTTACCGAGACAGCCCCAGCGACCACGCGGCTGAGCAACAAGCCATACTACTCGACTCCCTATTCGAACAAATCATCAGCCAGATCGCAGAAGGGCGCGGGATTTCTGTAGAGCAGATGAAAGAAATTATCGATCTCGGTCACATCTCTCCGCAGCAAGCTCTAGCATTTAAATTAGTCGATCATCTAGACTACCGCACGGACTTCATAGCTAAGATTCGCGCCCAATACTCAGACAAGGCGAAGTTCGATCGCACTTACCAACTCCCCGATCTGAATGGCCCAGAGATCAATGGCATCTTTGACCTCGTCAAAGTCATGCTCAACAGAGGAAACAATGACAAGTTTACCTCTCCCTATATTGCTGTCATCCCGCTAGAAGGTGACATCACCGATGCTTCCATCGCCCCCGTGCGCTCGGAAATCCTCAAAGCCGCTCGCAACAAAAATTGCAAAGCTCTCGTACTTCGTGTGAACTCGCCAGGTGGCTCAGCCCTCGCGAGTGATGTGTTATGGGAAGCCACCGATACATTTAAAGCCACCGGCCGTCCCTTCGTTGTTTCCATGGGAGCCGTCGCTGCCAGTGGTGGTTACTACGTCGCCGCAGGAGCCGACCACATCTTCGCCGAGCCCGGCACGATAACTGGCTCGATCGGAGTCGTCGGCATGAAATTTGTCATTGGCAACGCACTCGACAAACTTGGTATCAATGTGCATTCCTCAAAGCGCGGTAAGCATGCTGACCTCATGAACTCGACCCGTGGCTACACACCAGAAGAAGCAAAAATTATCCGTGATTCTATGCTCGAAGTCTACGGCGTATTCAAACAACGTATCACCGACGGCCGTGGTGACCGGATCAAAGGCGACCTCGAAAAGCTCGCTGGCGGACGAGTATACTCGGGTAAGGATGCCCTCTCTATAGGTTTAGTCGACGAACTCGGTGGGCTCAACCAAGCGATCAATCACGCCATCAGCCTAGCCAAGCTTGACCAAGTAAAAGTCCACCTTTTACCTGAGCCTAAAAGTGCCATCGACGGTATATTTGTCCCGCCAGCAAGGGACACGCACGAGTTCATCCAGGCCTCCCGGCCACACTCTCCTGCACTACAAATCCGCCAGCAACTGCTCAACTCTCAGACACTTGGGCTACTCGGCAGCCACAAGCTCCGACAGATAGACAGCTTCCTCAATCAGCTGGAATCCTTCCAGAACCAGCGTATTCTACTCATAGCCCCGAGTATCAACGTGCGATAAGCACTTTAACAGAGATACTTTTAGCCACTTATCTCCCCATCCATCCACCATCGACGACGAGAATCTCACCGCTCACATAACTTGACGCCTCAGATGCTAAGAAGACAGTAGGCCCGACGAAGTCTTCAGGTCTCCCCCATCGCCCAGCTGGAATACGTGAGAGAATTTGCTCCGCCCGGTTTGGGTCATTCCTCAGAGCTTCCGTGTTATCGGTCGCGATGTATCCTGGAGCGATGGCATTGACGCTGACCCCTTTGCTTGCCCATTCGTTAGCCAGAGCTTTGGTCAACTGGCCAATCGCGCCTTTAGATGCTGCATAACCAGGGACAGTGATGCCACCTTGGAACGTGAGTAATGATGCTGTGAAAATAATCTTCCCACTCCCTCGCTCTATCATCTTCGCGCCAATCTCACGGCTGAGGATAAATTGAGCATTGAGGTTTACCTCTATCACTTTGTCCCAGTACTCGTCCGAATGTTGGGCCGCCGGATCACGTAGGATTGTCCCTGCATTATTTACTAGGATGTCGGGGGCTCCATTCTCTGAAAGCATCTGTGCAGAAAAGGCCTGGAGTGACTCTCTGTCTGAGAAGTCGCACTGGTAAGCTGTAAATTTACGACCGAGCGCCGTCACTGCTTTTTCTATTTCTGAGCCAGACAACTCCAGTGTGGCCGAGACACCAATGATGTCTGCACCTGCTGCGGCCAGGCCTTTTGCCATTGCCATACCTATGCCACGCTTACAGCCAGTCACTAGGGCTACTTTTCCAGTTAGATCGAAGAGATTCATCATAATTTTTTATCGAGTTAATTTGTCTATTTGCAGGTCTCCCTGCTACTTGAGTAGATTTGGCAGCCAAGTTGATAGCGCCGGGATGTATGTGATCGCCATTAGCACGACGATCATCGCCCCATAAAACGGCAGCATCTGCCGAGAGACCCCTGCTATCTTAGCCTTGCCAACACTGCAGCCGACAAACAAACAAGTACCGACAGGCGGCGTGCATAAACCAATACTCAGGTTGGCAATAAGTAGAATACCAAAGTGGATAGGGTCGAGTCCAAGGCCTATCGCCACAGGCAAGAAAATAGGTGTGAAAATCAAAATAGCAGGAGTGATATCCATGAAGGTTCCCACTAACAGTAGCGCCACATTGATGATTAATAATATCAATATCGGGTTTTCAGTTAGCCCGAGCAAAGCAGCGCTGACCAGCTGAGGAACTTGCTCAGAGGTCAGCAAGCGACTCATCGCCGAGCTCGTTGCTACTAGAAATAAAACCACCCCAGTTGTACGTGCTGATCGTGCGACCAGTGCCGGCAACTCCTTCAATGGTAAATCGCGGTAGATCACACATGTGAGCAACAACGACCAAACCACAGCAACTGCTGAAGCCTCAGTCGGCGTGAACCAACCAGAAAAAATACCACCAAGCACAAACAGAACCAGCAATAAAGAAGGTAGAGCTCCGAAAAAGGAAGATCTAAACTTAGGCAATTCTCCCTCTACTGTCTGTCCATATCCACGCTTCTTACAGACCAGAAGACAGACAGCCATCAAGACAACACCGAGTAAAAGTCCAGGAATGATTCCAGCAAGGAACAATGATGAGACAGAGACTCCTGACGCCACCACGGCATAGACAATCATCACATTGCTCGGTGGGATAAGTAAGCCTGTTATAGATCCTGCGATGGTAACTGCCACGTTGAAGTCTTTACCGTACCCTTTAGCATTCATCTCAGGGATGAGTGTGTTACCGATCGATGAAACGGCGGCAGCGGCTGAACCGGAAATAGATCCGAACAACATACAGGTCAGCGTGTTGATCAGCGACAACCCACCAGGGAGTCGACCCACGATGGCTGATGCGAAGTGAATGAGACGCTTGGCTAAACCACCTGACCCCATGAGGTCGCCAGCTAGTATAAAGAACGGTATAGCTAAAAGTGAAAATGAACTCACGCCATTGAGCATATCGCTCGCGACATTTTCAAACACGTTGATCTCACCCAGAGAGATCGCAGCTAACAGGGTAGCGATACCTACGGAAAAGGCGATGGGTACTTCTAGTAAGAGAAGGCAAACGAAAGTAACAATCAGAATAGCTAGAAACATGACTTAAGACTCGTCCTCCCCTGTAATTCTGGACTTAGTAACTAACAGGTGAGCCACAGCCGTCAGCGAAATCATCCCACCCGCTATGGGTAAACTCAGGTAGAACCAAGCTTTTGAAATATTTAAAGCAGGGATGGTCTGCCCCATATCGGCACGTCCCTGCACCAGCGCACCACCACCATAGAGCATCACGCCTAAAGAGAAAAGCAGCACGATGACATGCCCGACACGGGTAGATGCTAGACGCGTCACAGGATCAAACCTCTCGGAAAGTATATCCAGTCCAAGGTGGCTTTTCTCCGCGTAAGCCAGCGCCCCGCCAAACATAACAATCCATCCTAACAAAAACGTAGATAACCCGGATGCCCAGACGGCACCAAGCTTTAGCTTGGTGTCTATAATCACAATGATCACGACGAGCAGCAACACTCCGAGACAAAGGGCAGAAATAATCCTTAATATTTTTGTGATAGTGCTAAGCATCGAATTACTTGTGCTTGGTGATTGATTGCTTGATTGCTTCTACCTCTTGGCTTGCATCTCCTTTAGCCGAACCTACTGCCACATCTCGGAATAGTTGAGCATCTGGACGGTGGATAGTGACGCCCTCTTTCACCATCACCTCCACGGCTTTATCAGATCGCTGCTGCCACAAACGTCTCTGAAAGACACTCGATTCACGGGCTGCAGTGAGCACCCAGTTTTGCTCTTGCTCGCTTAGGCGTTGCCAAAGTGATGAAGAAATCGAAAGCACATCGGGAATCCTAGAATGGTGGTCCATGGTAAAATTCTTACAAACTTCGTAGTGCTGTTGAGCAACAAAGGTAGGCGGGTTATTCTCAGCGCCATTGATATTACCGCGCTGGAGAGCACCATAAATCTCTGTGGAAGCCATTGGCTTAGGAGTCGCGCCAAAGTTCTCCATCATGGAAATAGCGACCGGGTCCTGCATCACCCGAATCACCTTCCCCTGCAGGTCAGCGGGAACCTTCACTGGATCTACCGTGTAGAAGTTCCTGCTGCCAGCATCATAGTAACAAAGCCCGCGAAAGCCTGAGGGCTTATCATTGCCGCGCTCGCTGAGTTTATCCAGTAAGTCGCGCCCGACACT
>JBLHPP010000092.1:0-8781 GCA_047624385.1 Crocinitomicaceae bacterium | reverse complement strand
GGTCACACCATGCAACACGAAATGGATGTTGCTCTCGGAGCCAATGCTCTAGGATCGATCGATGCGAACCAAGGAGATGAACTTATTGGCTGGGACACTGACCAGTTCCCAACAGACATTTACATGGCGACTCACGTCATGGTACGTATTCTAAAGATGGGTGGATTCACCACCGGTGGTCTCAATTTTGATGCGAAACGCCGCCGCGAATCTCACGAACTCGAAGACCTATTCCACGCCCATGTTGGCGGAATGGACACCTTTGCTCGCGGTCTTAAGATTGCTTCTAAAATAGTCGCAGATGGTCGCTTTGACGAACTTGTAGCTCAGCGCTACTCAACATTCGACAGCGGAATCGGAGCTGACATTGAGTCTGGTAAAACAAGTCTTGATAGCCTCGATGCTTTCGCTCATGGCATTCAATCCCCAGTAGTCGCTAGCGGCCGCCAGGAAATGCTTGAGAACCTTCTAAACGACTACATCGCTTAAATAACATCATGTACCTAGGTCTAGACGCATCGACTCAGAGTCTGTCAGCAATCCTGATAGATACAGCTCAAGGTGAAATCATAACGGAGGAAAGCGTCAACTTTGGCGCTGAATTTCCAGAGTATGATTCAGCCAATGGCTTCATTAGTTCAGGCGAGGGAGTTGTCACAGCCACCCCCTTGATGTGGTTAGATGCCCTAGACCTAGTTTTACAACTACTCTGTGACAAAGGTATAGACCTCTCTAAAGTTCGAGCAGTTTGCGGTGCCGGACAACAACACGCCAGCGTCTACCTCAACTCGAGCTTCGAAGAAGCTCTCGGACAGCTTGATGCCACACGCTCATTGAGCGAGCAACTCGCTGCCACACTTTCACGCGCACAGTCCCCCATCTGGATGGACAGCTCCACCAGCGAACAATGCCAGCAAATATCCGATTCTATTGGGTCGAGCCAAAAAGTCAGTGAGCTTACAGGCTCCGTGGCGACTGAGCGCTTCACCGGCCCACAGATCCGCAAATTCTACCAAGAATCACCCGAGGCCTACGCCCAAACAAGCAAGATCCATCTCAACAGTTCCCTCCTCGCTTCTGTAATCGCAGGCGCAAACGCACCGATAGATTTTGGTGATGGAGCAGGAATGAATTTGATGGATATTAGTAGCAACCAGTGGAATGACCAAATGCTACAAGCCACAGCTCCTGAACTATCTAACAAACTCCCCGAACTCAAGAATGCGGGTAGCTATGTTTCTAATATTTCTGGCTACTTCGTTAAAAAATACGGCTTCAGCTCTGACTGTAACGCACTGAGTTGGACTGGTGACAACCCCGCTAGCCTCGTAGGCATGGGGGCTGCAACTGCTGGGAAAGTCGTCATTAGTCTAGGTACGAGCGACACGCTCTTCGCAGCAATGCCCGAATCAAAGACCGATCCAAAAGGATTCGGACATGTTTTCGGCAATCCTATAAAGGGCTACATGAGCTTGATCTGTTTTGCTAACGGCTCGCTCGCGAGAGAAACGATCAAAGAACGACACAATCTAAGCTGGGAGCAATTTGAACAAAGCGCTCTCGCTAGCTCACCACTAGGAAACCAAGGTAAGCATGCAGCCGCACTATTCACTCCAGAGGTCACCCCACGCCTTCAACAAGCTGGATTCCAGACTAACCAATGGGAACCCCAGGATCATCCTGTAGCTACGACTCTCAGAGCCCTGCTCGAAGGCCAGTTCAGTAACATGAAGTTGCAATCAGAATGGATGCAGCTCGAAATCACTGAAGTATTAATCACAGGCGGCGCGTCAAAGAACCTAGCAATTGCCCAAACGATTGCTGATATTTTCCAAGCTCCGGTAAAACGACTCGAAGTTTCTAGCTCAGTCGGACTTGGAGCAGCCATTCTAGCAGCGATCTCAGAGGGCTCTGATTACACAAAACTCGTCGAGTCCTTTTGCTCGCCATCACCTAAAACGACCCGACCACAAGACGGCAGTGATATATATTCCTCTCACCTCAGTGATCACGCTCGCTTTCTTGATTTGTTAGGAAATTCCCTCGGCTATTAGTTTGCTATCTTGGTGTGGCTGTTGTACCTCCGCGCAGCAAGATCTGTCCAATTGAGAACTAGCTCTGGAGCTAAAGGAATTCCTTTCATCGCCACGTGGTATTACGTTTTACGTGTTAAGTTATTATGCCCAGCCTTATGCAGGAATCACAAATCTTCGCTCGTAACAGGTGAAAATTAGCAACTAGCATGACCGTCCGTGAAATAAAAAGCATCCTCACCTTGGCCATACCGCTAGTCATCGGCCAGCTGGGGCAGATGCTGCTAAATGTGTCTGACACCATAATGGTGGGTAAGGTCGGGGTCCTCGACCTCGCTGCGCTCTCATTTGCCAGTAGCCTATTCATCATACCCTTCGTCTTCGCAATCGGGATTCTCACATGCATTTCGATCCGCACATCCACTGCCCGTGGCCAAAAGAACCAAAGCGAGGCGCGCAGTGTTTGTCGCAATGGCTTTTACTTATCCGCTATAATAGGAACTCTATTTTTCCTAATAGCTCTCGCGGCTTTTCCTTTCCTACATTCCATGGGTCAGCCGGATGATGTGGCCACTCGGTCTGAAGGCTATTATCTGATAGTCATGGCCTCGCTCATTCCATGCGCGATGTCACTTTTACTAAAAAACCACGCCGACGCACTTGACCGACCGTGGCCAGCATTCTGGATTTTCATGGGTGGTGTGGGACTCAATATTCTTCTCAATGCAGCACTCATTTTTGGTCAGTGGGGATTCCCTCAAATGGGACTTGAGGGTGCAGCCATCGCAACCTTCGTGGCACGCTGGGTTATCGTGATAGCCATGCTACTCTGGTTCCGTTTTGACAAATCTCTCCACCCATGGACTCCCAAGCATTGGTTTAAAAAGCCAGACTGGAGCGAAATCCGAGCTCTCAACAAACTCGGATTGCCAGCTGGGCTACAGACCCTCGCTGAGGTTAGCACGTTTGCTGCCGCCGGTTTGATCATCGGAGCCTTCGGCGCAGAAGCTCTAGCCTCACATCAAATAGCACTGCAATCATCAGGTATGGCATTCATGATTCCACTTGGTTTATCTATGGCACTCACAGTGCGGATTGGTGAGGTACATGGCGATCACGCGCGCCAAAGAAATATAGTCAAGACCGGCTGGTTTCTCACCTTACTATGCTCCTGCACGACCGCTGCACTTTTCATTTTTGCTGGTAACTTTCTGGCATCTCTCTTCATCAACGTTCCTGAAATCATCACTCTGGCTGCATCACTGCTGATCGTCTCTGGAATCTTTCAAATTGTGGATGGCATGCAAGTAGCATCCACCGGACTCCTACGCGGACTTCACGACACCCAAATACCTGCAAAAATGGCGATCATCTCGTATTGGGCGATTGGTATCCCAGCAGGCTATTGCTTGGCCCACTTTGCTGGACTAGAAGCAGTAGGTATGTGGTGGGGACTTGCAATAGGCCTAGGAATTGCATCCATCCTGCTCTCTACACGCCTCTGGCGCAAAATTCGCTAGGCTTTAGCTCATCGACCGAAGCAAAAAAAACATCCGAACGATATTACTATCATTCGGGTGATTTATTTTAGAATTATTTTGTGAGTGATTGGATGTCTCTATCAAGACCATTACGGCTGTACTTTTCAAGCACGAGCACTCCTTTAACGTACACCTTAACAACAAGGCCTACCATACTATCTACCCGCCGACCGGCAGGTGTTCCAGTGCCACATCATCCACTACCACTAACACCCGGTTTCGTCTCCCTGACGATCGCTACAGGATCAGTATAGAGCGTCTGCCGGTATTTTCCGTAGAGGGAAGTCACATCGATACTACCACTGCTCGAGGTGAGTACTGGGCCACCATCAAGAGTGTCTACTTTGTGGTAAGCCACATATTTAATCTCTAGCTCTTGGATAGGCTGAGTGGAACGATTAGCTAAACTGATAGCAAAGTTTGTATTCACTGTGATCGCTCTACCCTTTCTCTCAGGCTTTGCTTTAGATTCTTTGATTGAAAGACCTAAACTTTTAGAAGCAATCACGAGGTCTTTGATCTCCTCGTAATACGCTAAATCGCGCTCACTTAGTTTATCGAGAGGGACTGAGAGTGTGGCATTTTTTGTCTGCACTGATATTGTTTCTTTTCCTTGATCGAATCCTACGATGCGAGCTTTGAAGGACTTCGAATAGTCTGGAGTGTAGAAATTGCGCTCATAAATACCGTCGAAACGATCTTTCTCAGCTAGTACTCTTGCGGGAGCATCAACCACAACCTTTGGTCTGTACTCTAGCGAAACATTGTAAATCTCTCCTTTGGCTGTGCCTGTGAGAGAAACATAATAAGTATCTTTCTTCCAGCGGTAAGTCATGGACTTACCACCATCTTTCCCACTATGAGCATCCTCGGTGTGATCCACCTTGAGCTTGGTATCCAAAATCGCGACCCACTCTCCGAGTGTGTCAGAAAATTCTGGTTTTGATTTGGTCGTATCGACTAGCACATTCAAAGAACGTAAATATCCATCCCTAGAAACCATGTTAAATCCATCAACATCTCGGTTCCGCAAGCGAATGTCTGTATTCTTTAGAACAGCTTTGTCTGCTGAGGTATCCCACTCGTAAGTCGAGAGCTCACTGGCAACGGCTTTCGCAGACTTGGCCCAATAGCCTTCATCTGTGAATAGCCTGTCGATATTCGTCTGGGCCAGCATCGAGGTTGCTAAGGATCCATACACTAGCATAGTTTTATAGACTGTATTCATTGGAAGTTATTAGGTATAATATAAGTTTTAGGTCTTACTTTAAAGTTTATAAAGTGTTAATTATGAGGCATATGTTTCAGTATTATGAGCTAAAGGTCAACAGGAAATTAAAGGATGTCCTACCCCGCACCCTATAATTCCTAATTCTCTCCATCACTCTTGACCAATGACCATTGACTGCGGTACACCGCCCCCATGTCCGAGCCAGCCATTGCCAGCGCATCTGAACTTTGCGTTAAATACTCACACCACACCGTCCTCAGCGGAGCGACTCTTGCTATCCAACAAGGAGAGCGCATTGGTTTAGTCGGCCGCAATGGATCGGGGAAATCGACCTTCCTCAAGATCTGTGCTGGAGCCGACACCCCAGACTCAGGCGAGTACACCACCCGCAACAACCTCATCACCGGCTACCTGCCACAGAATTTTGAACTCGACGAGGAAGCGACAGTTCTCGAAGCCACACTTTCCGGTGCGCAGCACATTCTCGATTTACTTGATGCTTATGACAACTGCGACATGGCCTCGCAAGCGGGCGCTGAGATCTTGGAAGAAATCAACCACCTCGATGGTTGGAGCGTGGATTCCCGAGCTACTTCGCTGCTGACTAACCTTCACGCGCCAGATCAGGATCGTATTATCAATACTCTCTCGGGTGGAGAAAAGCGCCGCGTCTCACTTGCTCGCGCATTGCTCGCTCAGCCAGATTTCCTCATCCTCGACGAGCCTACCAACCATCTCGATACTGGATCGATCGAATGGCTTGAGATATTCCTCTCACGCTACAATGGCACCTGCCTATTCGTGACCCACGACCGCTACTTCCTCGATCGTATCTCCACACGGATTGTTGAGATGGCTCAGGGGAAGTGTATTTCCTATCAGGGAAACTACACCGAGTACCTCATCAGCCGCGCTGAACGGATGGCTCAAGAAGCAGTCGGCGAACACAAGCGCCAAAGATTCCTCAAGAAGGAACTCGAATGGGTCAGAAAACGCCCATCAGGCCGCCGTACCAAGTCGCGCGACCGGATGGATAAATACTTTGAGGTTGCGGACCAAGAAGCACCAGAAGAAGAAATCGATGTAGATCTCATCATCCCAGCGTGTGGCAAGCTACCGAACCGCGTGCTCGACTGCGAAGGAATCACCCAGACTGCCGGTGACCGCACCCTCTTTAGAAACTTCGATTTCAAACTAGAGCCCGGCGAACGCATTGGTATCGTAGGTCGCAATGGCATGGGCAAGTCCACGCTGATCAAAACTTTACTCGGCATGATCGAGCCAGAAGAAGGCACGGTCCACGTCGGACTGCGTACTGAAATCAACTACGTCGACCAAAACCGACTCTTGATGGACGATGATAAATCCGTTTTTGAAGAAGTCGGTGAAGGCCAAGAATACGTCAAACTCGGTGATGAAACAATCGGTCTTCGCGCCTACCTCCGTCGTTTCCTATTCGACGATGATCGCATCAACACTAAGATCTCACTCCTCTCTGGTGGTGAGCGCTCACGTGTGATGCTAGCTAAAATTCTCAAGCGTGGCGGCAACGTGCTAGTTCTCGACGAACCGACCAACGACCTCGACCTCGCCACTCTGAGATTGCTAGAAGAAGCGCTAGCTCACTTCAAAGGCTCAGTCCTGGTAGTCTCACACGACCGTTACTTCCTCAACCGCGTCTGCACAGGTATTCTCGCCTTTGAAGACAGTGGATCACTTTACTTCTCACCAGGATCTTACGATTACTACCTTGAGAAGAAAGTGGATCGCGACAAGCAAGCGAGTAGTTACTCGAAACTCACGACCACTAAGGACAAACCGAAGAAGGTGAAGCCAACTGAGAAGCCACGCAAGCTGAAGTGGAGCGAAGAAGAAACGCTCAAAACCATCGAAGCAGACATTCTCGTAGCCGAAGAAGGTGTCGCTGCTCAGGAAGCGGTGATCGCCGCACCAAATTTCTACGCCGAGCACCCTAACGATTATAAAGAGTTCGAAGCAAAACTAAAGGATACCCAAGCAAAAACTGCTAAGCTCTACTCACTTTGGGAAGAACTCGAAGCAGTCAAAGCGGCCTACGCGGAATACATGGATAACTAATTTTGTATTATGGACTTTCCTCGACTTCCGAAAAAGGCTGAGAAATTCTTTCTCTCGAAATCGTGGGAAAGTATTTTCGACAGCTCGCGGCTGAATCGAGGCAAACGGATATTCGCAAGCGAAGACGCCAGCATTGATAACATCCTCGTAGATGTAGATGCGGCGAGCTTTGCATTTTTCACAGTCACAGGCTCCTACGCTTATGAGGTGGAGATCAATATATCCACTAAGAATCGTCTCTACACCTTTTGCGATTGTCCAGACCATGACGACTGCAAACACATTGTCGCAGCTCTCTACACACTAGAGAGGTATATTCGTGAGAACCTGCCGGAGTCAGAGTCAACTGCCACCGAACTCTCACCGCTGACCGTCGATTCTTGGTTAGAAGGACTCACCGCATCCACGGGCTCGGGCGCAGCTGGTAACGCATCAGATACAGATGACGAATTTCCACCAACCTACAAGGACCGCGTCGTCTACCTCATCGGTAAAGAATACGAACACGATAAGATCGGTCTTCATGCGTATAAGGGCAAACTTCAAAAGAACGGCAGCTTCAAAATTAGCTCATTCAGCGTCAGAACAGACTACCAAGAATACAACAAGCCCAAGTTCATCACTCACACTGACCTCACGCTACTGAGTAAAATCTCTATGGCCTCAGGTCTCAGATATGGATCATCCTCCGTCACGATCGAGTCTGCGGTATTCAGTGACCTTTTACTGGAATGCCTTGCAACGGGAAGGCTCATTCTTAAACAAACGGAGTCTATCCATGATAGATCAATTTTCTACACACCCGTCGAGCTTGGCGACGAGCGCACACTCATTCCGAGCTGGGAAAGCATCGCCGGAAATGCTCTCAAGCCAATTGCTTTGGTCGATCCTAAAGTTGATGAGATCATCCCGAGCTCGCCTAAGAATTACATCGACCGCAGCCAGAATTGTATTGGCAAGCTCAAGCAAACGCATTCGGATGCATTTCTCCAACAATGGAGATTGGGACCATCTATCCCTCAAGACGAGCTAGATAATGTTCAACAGCTCATCGAGAAATTTGGCCATGTTACGAGCAGCGAAATGCCTAACAAACCTGCGCGCCTCGGCAAACCGAAGCTCAGCACCGCCATCCCACAGCTTCCCAAGCAAAACATTTTAACCGATCTAACCCCGACTCCCCAGCTGGACATCGCCAGAACCGATGCCAGCTCTCCAGCTATCTTACTGCAGAACAGTCCGGTCTCGAATGTCCTGATCGGTTCACTGAGTTTCAACTACGGCGATTACTCGATACCAGCCGAACCATTCGCTGACACATTTCTCGTCTCGACAGCGAATGACATCACCACCATTCATCGAGACAAAAACCTGGAAAGGAAATTACTCAGTCAACTAGAGTACGCGCCGGCGCTCAAGCTCTCGGAAGCCTTTGACAAGAAACTCGTCAATGAGCCCTACAACGACTCAGTCCTGTTCTCCGAATCAGACAGCTCCAACACTCACCAATGGGTTGCCTACATTAGCAGCGAGGTGCCAAAACTCGAGTCCACTGGTTGGACAGTCAATATCGGAAAGCTCGATTACACCCTTCTCGACTACGATAGATTTTTCGAAGTCATGTCGCAGAACGAACTCAAGAACGAGTGGTTCAGATTTGATCTTGGAGTCGAATTCAATGGTGAGAGATTCAGCCTGATCCCAGCGCTCGCCAATGCCATAGCATCGGGCATGTACGAGAGCTACGACTTCGAATCGGCAGGTGGCGACCTGATAGCTATCCCGATCGACAAGAAAAACACGTTCATCAACTTCCCAGCTAAGCGCTTCAAGTTGATACTCGATAAGGTCCAAGACATTTTCCAACACATCAATGGCG
>JBLHPP010000091.1:0-8809 GCA_047624385.1 Crocinitomicaceae bacterium | reverse complement strand
TGTTCTTCAATAAATTGATTCCAGAATTTCCAATAGGTTCCCCCTTTAGCGTCGAGCAGCACTAATGGGTAGATCACAGCCTTGCCTGTTTGAATCAGCGTCATGGCCTCAAAAATCTCATCCATTGTGCCAAATCCACCCGGCATAGCCACCGCTGCATCCGCTTCTTTGACGAATGAAAGCTTTCTGGTAAAGAAGTAATTATAATCTATAAGCTTCTCATCTCCAGCGATGAATGGATTTGCTGAAGTTTCAAAAGGGAGGGAGATATTGAGTCCGAAGCTATTTTCTCTACCAGCACCTTCATTGCCGGCAGCCATGATGCCGGGGCCGGCTCCAGTGATCGTCATGAAGCCTTCTTCGCGCATACGCTCAGCAAACTTCACCGTCGTGATGTACTCAGCCTCGTCCGGCTTTGTGCGCGCAGACCCGAAGATTCCGACTTTCTTGATATGTGAATACGGATGGAACACTTCGCTGGAGACACGCATTTCTTTGAGCGCACGATTCATCATTTTAAAATCCCCTTGGGTCACCACGCCACGCGATATTCTCACGGCCGTGGTGAGTAACTCGGCAAGCATGCAAAATGTATCCTCGCTATCTATCTCCTTGGCTAAAGCCGAGATCTTATCGTCTAAAACCTTTTCACCAGTCGTGCCAACATAGGAGCACGATGCCGAGTGAATCATCCCTCCAGTGAAATCTTTCTCTTGGGGCACATCTCTATGATTTCTTTTACTCATACTATAATCTAACTGACCATGGGCGCTTCCGCTACAGAAAAAGGCTCACGACCCAAAGTTTGGGACGTGAGCCTTTTGTAAAGCAATCGAGCTAAGTAGCTTAGTAAACGTCGCGGCAGTAGCGTTTTTCTTTCTTGAGCAACTTAACGAAGTCTACAGAAGCCTCTTCGCTGAGACCTCCGTGCTCCTGAGCTATAGCGTGCAGCGCTGCGTCGACATCTTTGGCCATGCGTGAAGCATCACCACAGACATAGAAGCTAGCCTTATCTTCATTGAGCCATTTCCATAGGTCAGCACCCGCTTCGAGCATACGATCCTGAACGTAAATCTTCTCTTTTTGGTCGCGAGAGAATGCCGTGCTAAGTTTAGTTAGGACTCCAGCTGTCTGCATTGTCCTGAGCTCGTCCTGGTAAAGGAAGTCATCAGACTCGTGAGGGTTGCCAAAGAACAGCCAGTTACCACCCTTTGCTTCGGTCACTTTGCGTTCTTCAAGGAAGGCACGGAATGGAGCAACGCCAGTACCAGGCCCAACCATGATCACTGGTGTGTCACCATTGGTTGGTAGGCGGAATGCGTTGTTTGAATGGAGGAATACTCCTGGATTAGCTTTATTAGCGCGGTCAGATAAAAATGTGGAACAAACTCCACCGCGACTACGGTGCTTACTTTGGTAGCGAACGATTCCCACGGTGAGGTGAACCTCATTCGGGTGGGCGTTAGGGCTGGATGAAATCGAGTAAAGTCTAGGTTGTAGCCTCTTGAGCGATCCAACGAATTCCTCAGCATCGCCAAAGTCTGCCGGATGATCCGTGATCAAGTCGATCAATTCACGGCCATAACAAAAGTCGTCATACGCCGCTTTGTCGTCGCTTTCTACCAGCGCACGAAGGTAGGGCGAACCACTACGTTTTTGCCATTTCTGAATGAATGTCTTATTTATGTTACGGATATCGTAACTATGAATCAGAGCATCACGAAGAGTGGATTCACCGCCGCCAGGCAAAGGAACTTCCTCCTTGGCCTTGAAATTCACGTTACCAAGGATTTCATCGACTATTGCCTCGTCGTTGCATGGATAGACTCCGAGAGCATCACCAACCTCGTACTTGAGACCTGAACCTTCCAGCGAAAACTCGATGTGGTGGGTCTCGCGCGGTCCATTGGTGTTCAGGTTAACGTTCTTGAGGATAGGCGCAGGGAAAGGATTCTTTTTATTGAAACCATCTTCTGAAGATTCATCTTCCACAACAACCAGCGCAGCTGATGCTCCTAGGGCATCTAGCACACCTTTCTTCCAGGCTTCAAACTCGTCATCAAACTCTACATCACAATCAACACGTGGGAATATCCGTGTTGCTCCGAGTTGCTCGAAGCGTTCATCAAATTCGATACCGCACTTGCAGAAGTCTGGGTACTCTGTGTCTCCCAGAGAAAGGATTGAAAAATTGACTCCTTCAAGACTTGGTGCTGCATCGCTAAGGATCCACTCGTGGAAGTCAGCTGCATTATCTGGTGGCTCGCCATCACCGTAAGTAGAGGTGATGATGAGAACATTTTGCTCTGTAGGGAGCTTCTCTTTCTCGTATGATCCTAAATCGACAAGTACTGGCTTAAAGTTCATCTTAGCCATCGCTTTCGATAGCTTCTTTCCTAGTGCCTCTGAGTTGCCAGTCTGCGAGCCAATAAGGATCGTAACTGGAACCACAGGTGCTGAGTCTTGGCCATTTAGGCCTCGTCCACTTGTGAGGTCGTTGATGAAATTTGACACGAGGCCATTGAGCCACTGACGTTGTTCGGCAGTGAATGGAGCATCATCAGGAATGTAATTCTGCTGTGACATAATAAAAATTTTCGCCTAGGGACTAATTCCCCTAGTGGCGGGAGTGGGTAAATTGCTTCAAACCACCACGCCATGCAAGCATTGATGGTGGCAGTATTGCATTATTTTCCCCGATTTTTATGCACCATAGCACAATCTAGCGCTCACGCCTAGGTCGAGTGCCCAGAATGATGCGTAAACCGACGATTGGAATCGCCGAAAGAGCCAATGCTACGAGACCAATCTTCCACCCTGGGTAGACACGGGCCTTGTTCGTGCTGAGCCCAGCTAAAGCCTCGCTCACCACTTGAGATTTTGGTACGTAGAAGAATTCACTACCAGGAATCTTATTTTTACTTTCATCACGCATCGCCGTCTTACCAAACTCGGTGTGCACGGGCCCCGGGCAAAGAGCTAGGACATTGATGTTGTGGTCTTTTAGTTCCATCCGAAGTGCTTCAGAGAAACTTGTCACATACGCTTTACTTGCCGCATAGACGGCGAAATCGGGTATAGGTATGATGCTAGCCAACGAACTCACATTGATAATGTCGCCCTCGCCGCCCTCACACATTGCAGGCAACAATGCGTGCGTCAGGTGAGTCAGAGCATTGACATTGAGTTCTAGCATCTGCTCAAGCTTTGGCCAGTCAGCCTTAGAAAACTCACCAAAGTCCCCCATCCCCGCATTGTTAATCAACAAATCCGGACTGGCACCGTGGTCTTCGATCAGTTGGATAAAGTTTGCGCGCGCATCACGGTCAATCAAATCAACAGCATAGTGCAACACGTCTATATGAGGATTCAGCTTTTTCAGGTCGCTGGCTAAATCTAGCAAGCGATCCTCTCTGCGTGCGATCAGAATCATCTGTTCGCAGCATGGCGCTAATTGACGAGCAAACTCTTCACCTAGGCCAGAAGAGGCTCCAGTGATCATCACCGATCGGTAATTGAGAGTGGTCGTCATTAGCTTTTTTGAGTAGGTCAATTATGCAGATGGCTGCTCAGCATTCTGATCCACTTCTACAATGCGAAGTGGGATGCGTGTCATTAATTCTTCGTCGATGCTGATATCGATGGAGTAGATACCGTCTTCAGGGAACGAAAGCCCCTGGAGGTTAAGGATGAGGTTACGTGTCATGAATGGCACGGAATCAGGAAGCTCGATAGGCATGTCTGCGACGATCGGCATTTTATCGTCGAGTGAATTGCCATCTTCATCGATGATGTTCACGCTAAACTTGCGCTGACCTGTGTCTTCAGGTGTGATACAGAGGCGTAGCGCAAGACAGCACTGCGGGTGAACCACTGGCATCTTTGGAGCTGCGAGTGTGTCGAAGGTGCCGTTTATCACCATCTTACCATTGTAGTCGGCTGCGAAGTCGCAGAGTGTTGCAATTTGGATATCCATAATATTCTTTCTTTTAAAATTGGTTGTTTGCCTCAAAATAGAAGCGAATTACCTATGCCAGATTTAAGCGCTAGGTAAAGCACCGACTTTACGGAATTTCGGACCATTTACAGCACCTTTGAAGTGAATCTCTAGAGAAGAAGCTACAACGAAGTGTCGCTAAAGAACTTAAGCCTCTCCTTTTCTGGATCGTATCTATAACGAGACGATTCAGAAAGGTCGTCTTGCTGTAAACCTATCGAATGAAGACTATAAGCACCATCCTCCTGGGTTTGGTAGATGAGAGATCCATCACTGAAAGGATCATTCACAGCTACTTCGAGCTCTAGATAATCAAGTGACTTGGGGTAACTCCCATTCTCGAGATAACTCTTCTCTAGTCGGCACGCAATAATCGCCATGCGCTGTTTAGTAATAGCCCTTAGCAAAGTCTCGTACTGGTTCACATAGGCTTCCAACATGGACTCACCTGAGCTTTCATGCCAAGAAAGATCAGGAACATTCTCACGCAGATCACGCAAAACTCTGATATTCACATCGTTCTCGATGGCCGAGACAAACACATCCAGCATATGCCTATGAGGAATTGCCATGTTATTAACCATAACTCCCTCCGGTACAACATAGAGAGCCGCGACCATTATCAACTTTTCAAGATCGACCCATGGCTCCCCCTCTTCGCTTGCACTTATAGCTTCATAAATCTCATCGAAAAACCCCTCCACGGCGCCTTGAATTTTGACCATAACAGTCGTGTAGCCATGCTTGCGGTAAAGTTTTACTACTTTTTGCGAATAAACAAACTCAGCTGAAGGAAACTCCCTGAATGCCTCTGTGGTCTTTTTTAGCACAAAATATTCTTCAATAGCACCAAGTTGCTCCGCACTCCAAACATGATGACTCATACCAAAGCTAACAAGGTCTATAACCCCAGCATCAAGTGCTGTATTCACGAGGAATGCAAGTAGTGAGGTGCCATGACTCCCAACGTTCGATAACTCCATGCAGCGTTGAAGGTCTGAAAATGCCGCGGTGGAATCTTCCATATGAACATACAGTTCACCTCGTGAACTGTAGAATTTGATAAATCCAAGTAAATTCATTAGTGATCTCCCGTCTTCATTAGTGATCAAACCCTCCAAGGTTAACTCTCGGGTAAGAGATGAACTTGTGGTTGGTCGCGACTGGAGAGCCTGTGCAACTTTTCTAGCATCTTCAGCAAAGGGATCCAATAATACTAACAAAGATGTTGCTGCTTCCTTTTTAGTCTCGAACTGCTCACCCGGAATCCACATGCGAATGTCTTTTTCACCATATGGAAACGAATCCTCATATTTACTCGTAATAATAGTTCTAACGTCATCCATTCCTACCTCGTCAGCCTCCCGCCGCATCAATAGATTACTCTTGATGAAAGGATCATCAAAGAAATCCAGTTCAGACGCTACCTCATAAAAACGATTTTCTCGGTCTAAGTCATAGACCTCGGTAGCCGTCATCTCCAATGCATCCCAGCGATCCCATGCGCACTTATTGTAAAAGTAGCGCGTAAGACAAAAAGTCGATACTAGCACCGCCAGAAGAATAGTAGCACGCAGCATAAACTTTTTGCTGAAGACCAGCTTGAAAAGCCACATCAAAGCCCTCTTGAAAAACAAAACAATACGCATAAATAACTTGTTAGGTTAAATTACCGATTTCGTCTATTATAAATCAACGCGGAGATTATCTAACACCCGGCTACTCAAGACACTATAGACCTAAAATCGTGAGCTCCAGCGAGCCTAATACCTATCAGGTTTTTGATCTTTATCGTAATCGATCCGATCGGCTAGATTTCTAGCCTTGATCCTATTGTCCCGCTTGGCGCGGCGCTCGGTGATCATTTGGCGCTTTTTGCGGCGCTTATTGAGCTCTTCGATCTCGTCTTCGAGCTTGAGATAACTATCATAGCGATCGGTATCAAGCTCGCCAGACTCGACGGCCTCACGAATCGCGCAGCCCTTGTCGGAGGCGTGCTTGCAGTCGTGAAACTTACAACGTGACGCGATGGCGTCGATATCTAGAAAGCTTTCGCGCAGGGTGTTCTCATCGGTCCACATCTGGACCTCGCGAATCCCTGGGTTATCGATCAGGATTCCGCCATCATCGAGAACTAGAAGTTCACGGGCAGTCGTGGTGTGACGGCCTTTTCCAGTCAGCTCATTGACCTCACTGACCCACTGCCACTCGTCGCCGAGGAGTTGATTCACTAGGGTTGATTTACCCACACCGCTTGAACCAACGATGGTGATACTCACTCCTTTTTTTAAATATTGCTTGAGGACTTCCAGTCCCTCATTTTTCGCGGCGCTAGTGATATACACGTCAGCTGCGGCGTTTAGCTCTTCGATTTCCTCTTTTGCTGAAACGTTCAGGTCCTCTGGGAAAAGGTCACTCTTGTTCACCAGAACCACCGCTTTCGCACGGCTGCGCTCGACGAGCATAAAGTAGCGCTCCATCCGCCGTGGGTTGAAATCTGAGCCGGCATCGGTCATCACGACGACGACATTTACATTTGCCGCCATCACCTGCTCTTCGCTGCTCTTTCCTGGGAGCTTGCGGGAGAAACATGTCTGACGCGAAAGACGGGCGCGTATCATATTGTCATTATCATCACCACCCACACTCAATTCTAGAGCCACCCAGTCACCCACCGATGGCAATTCGGCATCGCTCGAAGCATCGTGATAAACCTTACCGCTCATAACTACTTCTAACTCTTTCGGACCAGCGAGAAGCGCTCCATACGTGATTTTATTATCACGCACCAAACGTGCAGGAACCCAGCCTTTTTTAGCAAAAGGTTCAAACTCTGCTGCAAATTCTTTGTTCCACCCGATGTCCTCTAGTTCCATGTGGTTTTAGCTTACTCAGCCTTTGGTAAAACTCTACAGCTTTTTCGTGTTCTTTCTGAGTGCTTTTCGGCAATCAAGCTAAAGCCCCAATTGGGCACGAATCGAGGCTCTCTGAATTTTCCCTAGCGATGAGCGTGGGAACTCAGGAAGAGTGCGTATAGACTCCAGAGCCTCTAAGCCGCGAAAACCATTTAAATCAATTACCTCAGGAGACTCAACCACTGGAATTAGACTAACGCCCCGGCGCTCGTCGGCAACGGTCAAAACTATCGCGGGACACGACGTTTGCTGTTCAATTCGTTGCTCTATTACGCTTAAATCCACCAACTCACCGAGCACTTTAACTAGGGAATCAGCCCTCCCAAGAACCCGGAGGCCACCATCCTCGAGTTCCACTATGTCTTGCGTGGTGAACCAACCGTCAATTTTGGGATCGACCAAGGAATACGTACCATCGTTCTCAATTACATAACCACTGAAACTCGCCTCACCTCGCCATTCTAATACACCGCGGGCATCGACTCGGGTCTCCCAACCATCGAGGATACGTAAAAAATCCTCACTAATATCGCCCGTAGCAATCTGCGATGCTGCCTCAGTCATGCCATAGCTACGCAGCACTGGCCACCCCAAGGCTTTCGCTTCCGTGTAGTGCCAGTCACTCAAGTTACCACCACCGACAACCACATGCTGCACGCAGTTCGGAGCCACGCAGCTAGAAGCGATGAGGTCGACCATCTGGGCTGGAACCAAAGAAATACTCTCGCAGCTCATTTTATAAACAAAGTGAGAGAAGGCCACTGGGTCCCATTTTTGGTGGAATATTTGGCAATGGCCACCACTAAGAAAGGAACGCACGAGAACTCCAAAACCTCCAACATGATGGATTGGCAATGCTAGCCCCCACCGAGTACCAATCTTGATTCCCAATGCCTGATTCACCATTCTAGCAGAAGCCAATAAAGCCGGCTTTGAGAGTGCTACCCATTTGGCTGAGCCACTAGAACCACTCGTCTGGAAAAGCACATGATTCTCTAAAGATTTCTGCGCACTCACCCACTGATCAAATGCTGCTGAATCAGAGCGCATATTCCTCTTGTCGTGCATTACAACACAAGTGTCATCATGCCAGAATGTGGGTTCTAGAAATTGACAATGGCAATCGTTCACAGTTTCTCCCAATTAAGTTGCTCAATCAAGTCATCAAAGCCTAGCCCGGTTCCAGCTGGCGAACGCCATTCTGGCTGAGTAGGCCCCATCCGCTCAATAAATGCATCTGGTTCGAATAACCCATGAGTCATCAGCCCAGCAACAGGATCAAGAAGCCAAGAAAACCGTTTCTCCACCTTGCCCGCGCACCAAGCCGCATAGCATTGGCCAATAGGGTGATCCATGTAGCTAGTGAGAACTAAACGGCAGCCCTCTAACATAGCTTTGGCGCAGACAGCAGTCACATCATCCAGCGCAGGTTTGATCACCGCGTAACGGAACTGATTGCTAGCTGTCGGCACATCACGATCAATCGCTAATGGCACGCCATACACATCACGAACTCTCTGCCATGCAGGATCATCGACACGGCATGGGTCTTCTAAAAAATCTATTTTGGAGCGTAGCGATTCACCCATCGACTTCACAAATTTGCGCAAATCTCTACCACCTAACACGTTATTAAAATCTAGTCTCCAGCGCAGCTCAGGATGGTCGGCATGCACCTCATGCATCAGCTGTAGTTCCGCTTTTATATCGCGGCCAGCCTTCATTTTGACCACATCAAAACCAGCAGCGAGAGCCTGATCTATCTTGTCGCGCCCGCCGACAATTGTAGCGTGGCTCCGTGGAACTTTGACTCCATCGAACAAGCTGACGCCAGCACGCCGTGCTGCTCCGTCCACCATCGCACATTTCACAGCAGCACGCACTAGCGGTTGGGATA
>JBLHPP010000090.1:0-8848 GCA_047624385.1 Crocinitomicaceae bacterium | reverse complement strand
GAGTCTGCAGCCGACTTCGTACTCTGGAAAGCCCGCCGTCTCGAGGATGGCGACAACTATTGGGAGTCTCCTTGGGGACAAGGAAGGCCAGGTTGGCACATTGAATGCAGCGCCATGGCGATCAAACACCTCGGAGAAAGCTTTGATCTTCACTCCGGAGGCGTAGATCTCATTTTCCCTCATCACGAAAACGAAATTGCACAGAGTGAAGCCGCCACCAACAAGCCATTTGCTCACCAGTGGTTCCACATTGCGCATCTTATGGTAGATGGAGCTAAAATGAGTAAATCCCTGGGAAACTTATACACATTAGCTGATATAAAAGCGCAGGGCTATACTGCAGAGGAGCTGCGCTATGTGCTTCTCTCAGCCAGCTACCGTCAGGTGCTCAATTTTTCGTGGGATTCACTCAATGCTGCGGAAAAAGCCATCTCCCGCTTGCGTAATTTTCAACAGAGCATCGGTGAATTGCCTGAATCTAAGAGTACCGATTTCCACGTTTTCAGCCCAGTGCTAGAGGCTCTTCAGGCAGATCTCAATACGGCGGACGCACTTGGCCGCTTATTCAAAACCATCAAATCGGTGCTGACTGATCTCGAATTAAATAAAATCAGCTCAGATGAGCTTCATCGTGTTCGTATTGGTTTCGCTATGGTGATGAAAATATTGGGCTTCACCCTAACAAAAGAACCGCACATTGACGCGACAGCGCACGTCAAGCAACTGGCGGAAGACCGCTGGCGTGCGAAGCAAAACAAAGACTGGGGAAAAGCCGATACTCTACGGCAACAGCTCACTTCAGCAGGATGGTCCGTCAAAGATACCGCAGATACATACGAAATCACCCCACTCTAATATTTTATGAAAACCATGACATCTCTCGATGAGCTCCGCCACTCTACTGCGCATATTCTAGCAGCAGCCGTCCTTCGACTTTATCCAAACACACGACTTGATATTGGGCCTCCAACCACAAACGGATTTTATTATGACTTTGATAGCGAGCATCGGTTTAGCTCGGAAGATTTTGCCTCAATCGAGCGAGAAATGCAGGACATTATCTCTGAGAATCAATCTTTCGTTCGAAAAGAAGTGAGTCGAGAGGAAGCACGTACCCTTTTCAGAGATCAAGGTCAGCCCTTCAAACTGGGCCGTCTTGATGACATTCCAGATGGCGAATCTATCAGTATTTATACAAATGGTAATTTTAGCGATCTTTGTGCAGGTTCACACGTAGAGTCTACAGGCAAGGTGGCAGCTTTCAAGCTCACGAGCGTATCGGGCAGCTACCATCGCGGTGATCACACTCAGCCGATGCTGCAGCGTATCTACGGAACTGCATTTCCAAGCCAGGAGGAATTAGACAAATACATTGAGCGGATGGAACAAGCAGCTCAGCGAGACCACCGTAAGATCGGGCAGCAGCTCAAACTTTTCTCTCTAGATTCTAAGGTTGGTAGTGGTCTCCCTCTACTGCTCCCGAAAGGTGCTGTGATTCGCCAACAACTTGAAAAACTCATTAACGATAAGCTTTTCGATTACGGTTATGAAACGCTTTATTCACCCCACATTGGTAACATCGACCTCTTTAAAACATCTGGTCACTATCCCTACTACGCAGAGAGCATGTATGAGCCGATCACGATCGATGATCGTGAATTTTTGCTCAAACCCATGAACTGTCCCATGCACATCCAGGCGTACAATGCTGAGCCGCGTTCCTACCGAGACTTACCCCAACGCTACGCTGAATTTGGCACAGTTTATCGCATGGAGCAAAGTGGCGAGCTCAATGGACTGACTCGTGTACGCGGATTTACCCAAGACGATGGTCATGTTTTTTGCACCCGCGGTCAACTCAAGCAGGAGTTCACAAGTTGCCTCAAACTCGTACAGGAGGTCATGGCTATATTTGGTCTAAAAACGGAGTGCCGTATTTCCTTACGTGACCCTGACAACACTTCGAAATATATCGGAGCTGATGAATTTTGGCAACCTGCGGAATGTTGTATTCAAGAGGTGGTCGACGAGCTTGGCCTAGCACATTCGGTGGGGCTGGGTGAAGCCGCTTTCTATGGACCTAAGTTAGATTTCATGGCATTGGATGCCCTTGGCCGTTCTTGGCAAATCGGGACTATTCAAGTCGACTTTAGTTTACCTGAGCGATTTGAGCTCGAATACGTAGGAAGCGATAATAAGGCGCACCGGCCAGTGATGATCCACCGAGCCGTATTTGGGAGTATCGAACGCTTTATGGGGCTACTCATTGAGCATTTTGGCGGTGATTTTCCAACGTGGTTAGCTCCCGAACAACTACGTATCATTCCTATCAGCGACACTCAAATCCCTGAGGCTGATGCTCTGCTAGCTCGCTGCAAAGCACTGCGCATTCGAGCCTCAGTTGACACCCAAAAGGACAAAATGGGAGCGAAGATCCGCCGTGCACGACTCGATAAAACACCCCTCATGGCCATCATTGGTAAACGTGAGGCAGCAGCTTCACAGCTTGCTATTCGCTCGCGTAAAAAGGGAGATGAAGGGGCGGTCGATATTGATGTGTTTCTAGAACGCCTGAAACAAGAATCTCACTACAGCACATAAAATTTGAAACAAACATAAATACAAGATGAAAAAATCAATCGTAGAAATTCCTGAGGCCGACCCACAAACAGACAACGACACCCGTGGTGTAGCCATTGATCATGTAGGTATCAGTAATGTGTGCTACCCCCTACTTATCTCTGGATGGGATAACTCACGACAAGAAATCAAAGAAGTCTCCATGTCACTCAAAGTGTCTCTTGCCCCAAACGTGCGAGGCATTCACATGAGCCGCTTGCTAGAAGGTGTCCACCATTGGAGTGGAGCGCTGTCTATGGATAATATGGAGGACTTCCTCAGCATGACCCGCAAACAACAAGATTCACTCACCGCAACCGTTGACTGCCGTTTCACTTGGTTTGTGGAGAGACCTACTCCTAAGACGGAGCTCCCCGCTTGGCAAGGCATTGAAACAACGTGGCACGGCCACCAAGACAACGAAGGGAGTATAATAGGCTACACTCTAAACATTCCTGTTACCACACTCTGCCCATGTAGCCGTGAGATCAGCGATTACGGAGCACACAGCCAACGGGGCTGGGTGAAGGTGAAGTTAGAGTGGAGCGCTGATGATAAGATCATATGCCCTCAGGAGATCTTTGATAAACTGCAGTACGCTGGAAGTGCTCCCATCTACCCACTGTTAAAAAGAGCAGATGAGCGCCATGTCACTATGCTCGCCTACCAACAGCCAGCATTTGTTGAGGACACGTTGCGCAGGGCCGCTTTGACTCTACAGCAAGATGCCAGAGTTAAGCGTTATGAGCTTAACATTTGTAACGAAGAAAGCATCCACACACACAATGCTATCGCTAGCCTATCTTTCTCTAGATAACTTAGACCCCTACTCTAGCGTGATTCTTAACGACACACAAATTACTGAGCGAGCAGAAGCTGGCATGATTTCCCCCTTCGAGCCCAAGCTCATACGCCTCACTGACAATGGTGAACAAGTCCTATCCTTTGGCCTATCCAGCTTTGGATACGATTTGCGGCTGTCTCCTAACGAATTCAAAGTATTCCGCCATGTGCCAGGCACTGTGGTCGATCCAAAAAAATTTAATCCTAAAAACTTGGGAAATGTAGCGCTCGAGACAGACAAAAGCGGTAGCTACTTCATTCTACCAGCCCGTAGTTATGGGCTGGGCGTGGCTGTGGAAAAACTTTCACTACCAACTAACACTACAGCCATCTGTGTCGGTAAAAGCACCTATGCACGCTGCGGAATCATCGCCAATGTGACTCCAGCTGAGGCCGGCTGGAGCGGGCATCTCACACTAGAATTTTCTAACTCATCTGCAGCCGATTGTAGAATTTATGCTAATGAAGGAATAGTGCAGATGCTGTTCTTCCAAGGCGAACCCTGCGCGGTATCTTATAAAAATAGAACTGGTAAATACCAAGACCAAGAACAGAAAATCACTCTCCCTATAGTCTAAGGTTCCTCACTAACAAATTCCCATCAACTATGAACACAAAAGAAATAACCGCACTCTTCGACAAGTGGAATCAAGCGCTTCAGTCCGGCAACCCAAAGACGGTAACCAAGCTCTACGAGTACAACGCAATATTACTTCCAACAGTATCTAACAAGGTTCGCCACAACCACCAGGAAATCGAAGACTACTTCGTTAACTTTTTAGCAATGGGGCCAGTTGGAAAAATTGATGAGGCAAATGTCCGCACCTTCGGAGATGTAGCAATCAACTCTGGCATTTACACCTTCGCTTTCAAGGATGGGGATTCTGTAAGCGCGCGCTTCACATATGTGTATCGCTGGAACGGCCAAGACTGGAAGATCGCAGAACACCACTCTTCACAACTACCTGAGTAATAATAACCCCTATAGCCCACCTCACCGAACAATTCAGCAAGTTGGGCTTTATAGGCGGTATTTCAAAAAACTATACCTTAGCTGCGTGCGCTGCCCAAACAATACCGTCAGCTATCATTTGGAGGTATTCATCTGTCTGCATTGTCTCGTTGTGGTGACCGATCGTAGTAGCAAAGACGTTCGCTTTACCGTATTGGTTCACCCAAACTACAGGCTGCTCGGATCGGCCGTTGTTCCCATTAGCTAGAACTGTAGCCGATGGGTAAATCTTGTGGATAGTGTAGAGCTCGCCCTTTGGTGTATTCCACTCAATAGTTGCCGGTTTGAAGGACTCGTGCTTCGTATTTAAAGCCGTCACCTTGATAGCTGGGCCTTTAGGCCCGTGAGAGTTTGAAACTGCGCCGAGTAACTTATTCCATTCCTTGTCATTTGTAGACTTTTTACCACCATTTACTCCCCAGTGGTAGGAGTGCATTGTGCAGTGAATCGCCACCATGGGTTTGCCACCATCTTTGTGCACATTCACAAGATTCTCAATGTATTCTGCATCCTTCTCACGTGCATGACAAATGTTGTAGACAATCACATCATACGGTGATTCCCAGCCCTTTACCGAGAGAGCTGCTTTGAGTTTCTCCGCATTATCGTGATGCCATATTGTCCACTCGATATTGATAAGTTTGCTTACCCCTTCGGGAAGGATCTTTTTTTGCTCCTTGAAGTCATGGTATCCACCACCCGTGACATAGAGAGCCTTGATTTTCTTCTCAGACGCTACTGCGGCCTGACTGAACATTGGCATTCCTGCCCCACCGAGTGTAATACTCGCTATGCTCTGCTTGAGAAACTTACGACGTGAAGACAACGATATATTTTCTGATCTATTATTCATGAATTTAAAATTGAGATGTGCCGGACAAACATAAGAAAGTGTAATTCTACCTTATTTTTTAGGGTCTAGATTGAGCAGGATCTCCTCGTCGCTTACGGAATAAGAATCAATTCCCTCGATTGGCACCTCTACCTTACTAATCCAGCAAAGTGCATTGAGAATACTTTTTCGGAAATCATCATTCTGCCAATTTCTATGAAAATGCCCGCCTGTAAACCCAAACCCACGACCTCTATCGGGACGCTCTACTGACCACATAAGAGCCTCGCCTCGCCCTTTGGCATCCACAATATGTGAATACGGCCCTCTAGGGTGCACATAGGGTCCATTCCGAGTCCTATCACTAGGCTTAGCGATAAGAATTGGAGTAAACTTGACTCCCTCAAGCTCTTTTGGGCCAGATGCATCAAAGCCCTCGGCAAATCGCATATTAAAATACCATTCATCGACAATAGTGAATGGTTTCACGCCATTCGTAATTGGGTGTTTTGGGAGTTCTTGGATTTCAGCATTCCAAATGGGATTACAGGAATAATCGCGCTCATAGCAGCCTCCAAGCCAAGACCGGAACCCCTGATCAGCAACCTCTATAGGTACTTCAACACCGAAATGTATACAGCCGAAACCACCACCACGCTGCACAAGTTTCTCAATATGTTTGAGGCGACCCTTTTCTTGAAGAACTGGGTGCCGGTTTAGACCATCAGAGAAGCATACTACAGCATCCGCGTCTTCGAAAGTTTTCTCATCCTCAACCCATCCCATTTCATGACGCTCAACGATTAGCCCCGGCACTTTGCGTAAACGTTTTTCTAACAAAATAGTTCCAGCGCGAAACTCATGACACATTGGCGGATGGCTTGGCATTCCTGCAATAAGGATAAGCTTCTTGGTTCTGCCATCTACTCTAGCCGCGAATGCGTGTTGTGTTATGGAGGTGGTTAATGCGAGCTTGATAAATGTTGATCGTCTCATTGTCTTATTCAGATTCTATGTAGATTGGCTTGATATCCCACTTAGGGTTTTGTCCCAAGAAACGACACGGGTTGTTGTGAAACACCTCAATTGCATCCTGTAATGAGTAGCCTCGACGACGGTATTCCATCACACACTGCTGAAGTGTGAATGGGTCACTGGGGCCCCAGTCAGCAGAAGAATTTACCAACAACCGATCAGTTCCATACTTTTCTAAAATGTCCACAGCCCGCTTCGAGCTACACTTGGTAATGGGGTAGAGTGTCATGCCTGCCCAGTAGCCTGCGTCGAGCACGGACTTTACTGTTTGTTCCTCCACATGGTCGATCCAGATCTTCGAAGGATCTACGTCTAGCCCCGCTAGGATCTCTAAAGTGCGCTTAGTTCCATGCTCTTTATCGCTAAGATGAGGTGTGTGAATGAGAATTAGCTGGTCGAACTTCATCGCTAACTCCACGTGGGCAGCTAGAGCATCGCATTCGTTTGGAGTCGATTTATGTAGACCCGTTTCACCCACGCCAAGCACATTTGGCATTTCAAGAAAACTAGGAATTGCTCGTAGCACCTCTTCAGTAAGTTCTTTATTCTCTGATTCTTTTGGATTTACAGCAACCCATGAGAAATGCTTTATTCCATACTCGGCGGCGCGGGTAGGCTCAAATTCAGTAATTTGACGAAAGTAGTCGATAAAAGTCTCTGGGTAACGTCGATCAAAGCCAGCCCAGAATGCGGGTTCACATACTGCAGTAACCCCTGACATAGCCATACGCTCATAATCCTGAGCGGTTCGAGCAATAGCGTGATAATGCGGTTGAATGATCTGCATAGCTAGACCTGGGCAAAAAGGTGTAGAAGTTGTTCAGCACGATTATCCGATACGTCAGACTTGGCTAATAGTGCCATCGCATTGCGAAGACATTCTAACTTCTCCGTATTCTGACCAGCCTCAGCGGTGCGGTGCACGGCAAGATCATAGCGATCAAACATCGCCGCAATCTCTAGCAGTGCGCAGCGAGACACCAAATATTCCGAATCGATAACTTGTTGTGGTGTGAGCATGAATTTCCTAAATATAGTTTATATCAAAAAGTGGTTCACTTTTTTCAGGGGCAATTAATTATTGCAACTTACTTGCAGTTGTTTTACTCCAACCATCAGTAAACGCAAGTAATTTGCGTTAAATATTGAGACAAACTCTAAATTTAGAGGGTTTTTACTCTAGTAATCTACATAAACCATAAAGATGAAAAAAATTCCCATCGTCGCTCTCTGTGGCTTTCTTGGCTCAGGAAAAACGACACTTCTTCGTCGTTGGCGTCGTGATGACGCTCTAACTGACGCAGCTTTCATAGTACACGACCTTAGCGATCAAGGGATCGACGCTAATTTAGTTTCTGCAAATGAAAAAACGCACCAAGCTGGCAGCCTAGTTGGACGAGTTGCCGCACTACACGGCCAACACTCTAACAAGTATCTTCATGAATCCTTAGGCTCAGCACTAAACGGAATCTCCGAGCTGAATCCATTTCTAGTACTCAGTGAGAGTACTGGGGCCGCCCGGCCTTGGCCACTCATCAAGGCTTTAACGCAAGATTCACGCTATTCACTAAGGCATTTCATTGTCACCGTCGATGCTCTCAATCTTCACCGAGATTTTGAAGATGGTAGGCAACTGGCTCAAGGTCCAACTACTTCTAAAGATGCAGCTTTGAGCCTAGCTGCCAAGATTCTTGCCGAGCAAATTGCATTTGCCAGTGTCATTGTTCTTACCAAGATTGATACTGTTTCGGAGTCTGCAGTAGAGGCTCAAGTCCGCTACTTACGGCAGCTCCAACCACATGCCACCATCGCGCTCTCAGCCCAGGCCGGACTATTACTTCCTCAGCTAGAAGGCGTGGAACCACCTAATCTCATAGCCTTATCAAATAAGGCCAAGCAACTCGGACTTACCGAGCAAACCTCCATTACTGAAAAAATTGAGGCTGTAGTATTTCGCGATCCACGACCGTTTCATCCACAGCGCCTACATGAAGTTTGCCAAAATAAATTAGGTACTGGGCTGTATCGTACAAAGGGGTTTCTTTGGCTTGCTTCACGCCCTGATCACTCTCTCCTGTGGCAACAATCAGGCAGTCAAATTTCTCTGGAGCTCATTGGCCTCTGGCGTGCCGAGCTCGTTAAGAACCTCGATGATAAACTCCTCCCTGAAGAGGTAGAACACTTGGAGTATATGCTTCAATCTAAGCATCAGGTTTTTGGCGACCGATTCAATGAGCTCACAGTAATCGGTATTGAAACGGACAGAAAAGCTTTTCTAACAGCACTCAGAGACGCGCTCTGCACGCCAGAGGAAATAATAAATTGGCAGCAAGGGGAGCCATTTCCTGATCCATGGCCGAAGTCTTTGCGCCGTAGCCCCTAGGGCACCTCCGGCAACTAGCGTTGGTGGTGCTGGAAAGAATTTCAAGCGGGGCTAGGCGTGATGAGTGAGCGGATTTTTATCCGTGAACGAAGAATAACGCAGCCTTGCGCAGAAAGGCTTTCCA
>JBLHPP010000089.1:0-8884 GCA_047624385.1 Crocinitomicaceae bacterium | reverse complement strand
TATCTGGATCAAGTTGAAGGTGGTAAACTTTACCGGCATTTCCCCGCAAATCAAGATCATCCCAATAGATAGCTATCATGTTCTCCGGTGCTCCGAGGTTGGGCAAAATTGAAGCGTTCGATGCCGCGTCCACCCAGTTTCCAAAAGTAAGAAACCCTTCAGTGGAAACAATTAGGTTGCTGTAGTTATTGTCATAAAACGGAAAACTGAAGCCCAGAGGTATACTTGTACTCCCTCCATTATCAGTAGGTGAGTCTGACCCGCTCCAATCCGTGATTTCTGTGCCAATACCCGCAATATCGACCCACTGATAGGATGGACCGTCCAGATCATCTGAGTCCCTGAAATCATACTCTGCAACTACGGTGTAGTCGAGATCCCCCAAGCCATTATTCTGGATTGTTAGCGTTGCGGTATCACTGGTTCCGGGAGCCAGGGTTTTGCTATAGCTAGTTGTTGAGATTTCTATATCAGATGTGTTTGGGTTTCCTTCACCCGAAAGAGCGAAAGTAAACACAGCTTCATCGGCATCGTCGGAAGTGAGCGAAACTTCAGCCACTCTGGTCCCCACCTCAGTTGGAGAAAACTGAATTGTGAACGTTGTATCTGTAGCTGGCGCTAAAACACCTGAGCCAGGTTGACTGCTCACTGAGTAGTCCCCTGCACCCACGCCAGAGAGCGTCACCACCGTTGGTCCCGTCAATGTTAGATCACTAGATCCATCATTTCTAATTGTAAATGTCCGGCTGAGCGAATCGAGATTGATCTCTCCACCGCCAAACGAGGTGTGGTTTTCCAATTGCGGCCCTGTCGACCCATCCTGGATTGGCTGGCTATTAGCTGAGATAGATACTTCAGGACCGGCCACGGCTCCGGGAGTGGCGTCAATGAATACCCCCTGGCTGGAATTTAAATACGTGCCCGATGCCGATGTCTCTAATTTTACGGCGCGCACCATATAAGTTGAGGCGGCTCCAGGAACTCCAGATAGATCTTCAAAAGTTGTGCCGGTAACCAAGGCTCCGTTCACTCGGGAAAATCGCCCAGTGCTACTTGCACCGGCAGCTCCTCGATAGATAGCGTATCCTTGAATATCAATATCGGCCGATGCAGACCAACTCAGGCTCACCTTCCCAGGAGTGGCCATCTGGGCCAAGCCCGTGACAGGAATAACAGGGAATAAACGCAGCGTGGGATCGCCCATCAAAGCAATGTGCACTTGGGCGGCTCCAAATCCTGTAGGGTATTCCCCCACATTATTCTGGGTGCGCCGGGTCCCGTGCCCGAGCGTCTCGCCCATCGCCATGGAATGCATATGCCAGTGAGGACGACCCGCCCACATATTCGCCAAGCCTAAACCATCTTCTGTCCCAGCTAGAGGGGCCCGCAAAAAATTATTGGGATTGTCCCAGTCGCCCAAGTAACTACCCAGCATCATCATAAACACGGCCTTTGAGTCCGTGGTCCCGAAGTCAGCTGAGATTCCAACTCCTGCCATACTCGTATAAGTTCCGGCCCCTCCACCAAAGGCCCACAGGTAGGTATCTGTATTCAAGGTGGTAAACCAGTCAGCGTCGGTAATATTTCCAGATCCAAAAAATGAAGTAAAGTTCCACCAGATATTTGAAGCAAAGGTATCATTCCCACGGTAACCCCAGTTATCAGCATCCAGTCCGCGCCGTGGCACATTCGCATAGGCACCTAATCGGTGGCGGTAGTCATGATCTTTATTTAAGTAGCGAAGAAGCAGGTCATTTTCACTGGTTGATATGTCTGGAAAAATCGTCATGCTAGAAAGATCAACCCGACCAATTTCCAACTCAACCGCACTTGGCACTATCGATTGGTCATATTTCCCGTCTCCAGGCACATTATCGTTCCTTGTTCCTGAAGCTCCTGTATTGTTCACAACGGTATCGGTCCAGACACCATCCATCTCAGCATAAAAAACATCCGCAGGCCATGCGCCTGAGTGATCAGGATGACCGTCCGGATTGATCAAGCCTGAATAAGGCACCGGAATACGTCCAAACAGAAAAACACTGCTTACATTAGGTGTGGCAGGGTTGAGGTAATGGGCTGTAATGACAGCTTTCACATCCACTACAGTTTGCGCTGCGGAGATATCTTCGCGTATAACATGCCAGCCATCGCCAACAAGGTCCTGCTGCAAACGCGTCAATTCAATTGGAAGTGCCACAGCTGCGGTATCACGAACCAATAGAATAACAGAACCTCTACTATTGATTTCGGGAAGTCTCATACCCGTTTCTATGAATCCTGTGGAGTTGAATGGGCCATTTGAAAACAACCGAATGATCTGGTATTCATATAGCTGACCCGACTCCACAGCTACGTCGGTGAATGTCAGGTCTGAGGTTGGTAAACTTGCATACTCAGATCCCCACGGCTGACCTGCCTGCCTGCGGTAGATTTTTTGATGGGTAATGGTGTATGATCCGCTAGTTGGTGCCGTCCAGTTCAGTTCGATCTCGGCCGGAGACTCCTGCACAATAGCCGTCAACGGGATGGTTTTATCCTGATTAGACTGAGCATTCACCCACGGTACTGTTAACCACAAGAGGCACAGTACATATGGATGACACGCCTTCGAGGATTTCAGCATATGGGAGGTTACTCATTCCACGTTGGAACGTCACCTCCAAAACAAAATACTCCATTTTACATTTTAGCTGATTTCGACAGCCTAACGCCCCATTACAAATGGATATGTGAAATTGGTGCTTACGCTTGCTGGATGTACCAGCGCACCGCTTTGCTCACATCCTCAGCGATATTCGACTGAGGCTTAGCGAATGGAGGAACGAACCACGGATACGCTCCGATGAGATCAGTGATGACTGCCACCTCTCCGTCACACGTTTTTTCACCACAGCCGATCCCGATGGTAGGCACTGTGAGTGCATCCGTCAGCCGCTGGGCAGTATCAGCCACGACACTTTCTAAGACGATGGCAAAGACGCCGGCCATCTCGAGGGCACGGCAGCCATCGAGGATCTCTTCAAATTCCTCTTCAGATTTGCCCTTTTTCTTGTAGCCCCCCTCTTCCAGCACACGCTGGGGTAACATCCCCATGTGTCCAAAAACAGGAATGCCAGCATCGACAATGGCTTTCACTTTATCCGCCTGCCGGACACCGCCCTCAAGCTTCACTGCATCCGCTCCAGCGGCGACTAACTTCTGCGCATTCTCTAAAGCCTGAACTGGGTTATCGTAGGAATGAATTGGGAGATCGCCAACGATCAATGCGTGCTGATTTCCTCGCGCCACTGCCGCCACATGGTGTAACATATGCTCCATCGTGACACGTGTCGTGTCAGGGTATCCCAGCACCACCATTCCTAGAGAATCTCCCACAAGTAACAAATCAACACCCGCCTCATCAAGAAGCCTAGCGGCGGGATAGTCATAGGCTGTGAGACAGGCAATTCGCTGTCCACCTTTACGGCTTTGTAGAGCTGCTGCTTTGATTTGGCTATCAGTCATCATTTTAGTGATTGGAAATACTACCAAGCCGATTGCACCAAAACGAGTGGCGGCTCATCTGAGTCGAGGTGGTGGTGGTGTTCAGAGATCGTGGCTTCGTCTCCCGGTAAAACTAAATTCGGCCGGATGTCGTATAGCGGCTGTATAACAAAGCGCCTTTCTAACATGCGTGGGTGCGGGATGGTCAAAATATCCTCTCTGATCACCTCACTTCCAAAGTAAAGGATATCAATATCAATCACCCTCGGAGCATTTTGCTCATGCACTGCATCACGCCCTAGACGAAACTCCATGCCCTGAGTCATCTGCAGCAGGTCATAGGGGGCTCCAATATAGTCGATCTCAATGACAGTATTAAAAAAATCTGGTGTATTATTCGCGCAATCCACCGGCCGACTTTGGTAGATCGGCGCTTGTAGGTATAGTGATTCGGGATCTACTAAGCCACGCAGCATGTCACGCGCGACACGAATATTCGTGAGACGCTGACCGAGGTTTGCCCCCAATGCTATTCCTACGCGGGTTGCCATTCGTAGCTTAAATTAATTGATCCACTTATTTCAATCCGAGTACATCCTGCATGTCATAGAGACCAGGTGCTCGGCCCTGAAGCCAGATCGCAGCGCGGACAGCACCGCTGGAAAATGTCATGCGGCTAGAAGCCTTGTGGGTAAGCTCAAAACGCTCGCCATCCGCAGCAAACATCACAGTGTGATCACCGACAACATCTCCTCCACGAAGCGTGTGCATGCCAATTTCCTTGGATGGACGAGGGCCAATATTCCCCTCACGTCCGTGAGTCACATCTTCTTTATACCTGGTGTCCGTTTCTTCATTGAGAATTTCCAATAACCGGCGGGCAGTACCAGATGGTGAATCGATCTTGTGCTTATGGTGCATTTCGGTCACTTCGATATCAAAGCTATCATTGCCGAGAATCTGAGCCGCCTTTTGCGTCAAAAAGAAGAGTGTGTTCACACCAACCGAATAGTTAGCCGCACACACGATAGGTAAAGTCTTGGATGCCTCAACGATGCGTGCTTTCTCTTCATCACTGTGACCAGTCGTACCAATCACCAGCGGCACATTCTTTTCAAGTGCTGCGCTGAGTACGCTCTCAGTGAAATTATGCACCGTGAAATCGATCGCTGCATTCACACCCTCGAATGCTGTGAGAAGATTTTCACCGTGGTCGTGGGTTTTGGCGACAGCCGCGTGGGCGTCAGCTTCAGCAGCCTCTACCAGAGCCTGTCCCATACGGCCAGATCGGCCAAGAATTAGAAGATTTGTCATAATGTGTGAGTCGTTGTTAGCTGAAACTAAATGAGGGAATACTTATTGAGAAGCGCACGTACTTGTTCGAGCTTTTCACCGCGGAGCGGAAGCATTGGCAAGCGAATCTCATCGGAACAGTAACCCATCAGAGCTGCTGCGGCCTTGATAGGCATCGGGTTCGTGTCCACAGACATCAGAGTGTTCAATAGGTCAAAATATTCCGCTTGAATAGCTTCGGCCTTAGCCACATCACCCGCAAGCATTGCATTGACGAGTGCTGACACCTTGTCCGGAACGATGTTAGATGCTACTGAAACCACGCCACAAGCACCGCGCTTCATGAACTCGATCGTCAATGGATCGTCACCAGAGAGAATTTCGAAACCATCCGGCAGCGCAGCTTTGAGCTGATCTACACGCTCGACACGACCACTCGCCTCCTTGATGGCAACGATAGTGTCGCAATCTTGGGCTAGTTTAGCCGCTGTTTCTGGAGCGATTTCTACAATCGAACGTCCGGGAACAGAGTACAACATCACCGGCAATGCGGTGCTCTCAGCAATCGCACGGAAGTGGTAATATAAGCCCTCTTGAGATGGCTTATTGTAGTAAGGAGTGACCTGAAGTGAAGCGTCAGCGCCGAGAGATTCAGCTTCTTCGGTCAAATGTATAGCCTCAGAGGTGGAATTAGCGCCGGTGCCTGCAATCACTTTGACACGGCCAGCCACAGCATCGACAGCGATACGGATCACCTCTAAATGCTCATCCGCATCTATTGTAGGTGATTCCCCTGTAGTTCCAACTGGAACAATTCCTTGTACCCCTCCAGCGACCTGTTTTTCGATCAATTGGCGGAATGCTGCTTCGTCTACCTGACCGTCGCGGAAAGGTGTAATAATTGCTGTATGCGTGCCTGCGAACATGGCCGCAGCCTACCCAGCAAAGCCTCCGAGTCAAGAGTACAGAATCGTTGATAAATGAGACAAAAACCATAGGTAAATCAGCACATCCTGATCTGCGCTATAATTTTAAGCTCCCTTTACAATGGTGAAATTCACCTCATTGCTCCACAACTGACATCCAACAACACTACAACTATTAGACATTTATGAGCTTCACCGAAATCACAAGTACATCCTGGTTTTCAAGACTAGGCGATTCAATCAAAGGCATCCTTTTTGGCCTTATTGCCATCCCTGTTGCTATCATTCTTCTTTTTGGGAACGAAAAACGTGAAGTAGGCAGAACTAGAATACTTGAAGGAGGAGCCAAGATGGTAGTTGCCGTCGATGCTGAGAAAATCTCACCAGCCAACGAAAACAAGCTGGTCTACCTCACTGCCGACGCGACTACTTCAGAGACTCTCACTGACCCAGATTATGGTGTGAGCCTCGAAGGCGCACTCAAACTGCAGCGCCACGTCGAGTACTATCAGTACCAAGAGGAGTTCAAATCAGAGACAGAAAAAAAGCTTGGTGGTGGTACGGAAACCGTGGCCATCTATGACTACTCAGCTCAATGGGTTGACTCACCTATTGACTCCGCGTCATTCAAAGATCCCGCATTTAAAATAAAGAACACCATTCTTAAAGAAATCCCCCAAACTACCCTCTCACCAAATTCTGTGCAACTAGGAGCGTATCAACTCTCCAGTAATCAAATTACCCGATTGATTGCCGATACTCAATTCAGCCTTACTGCTGACCATCCCCTTCCCGCTGTGGTTGCCGCCGAAGCCAAAGTCTCCGGTAACAACATTTACTATGGTACTGACGCCCAAACCCCCAGCATTGGAGATGCCCGTGTCCATTTCACTTACACACCTACTGGCACCTATAGCATTATTGCACAACAAGCAGGAAACAGCTTCGTCAACTATAAAACGAAGGATGACTCTCTCTCTATTCTAAAACTAGGTGCACATTCCGCGGATTCTCTCTTCGCTCAAGAAGCCTCCTCAAATCGCATGCTCTCATGGATATTGCGTGCTGTCGGATTTGCCCTTATAGCGTTCGGCTTTGCGGCTATTCTAAGCCCACTCTCAGTAGTCCTCGATGTTGTACCATTCCTTGGAAATATTGCAGAGATGGGCACGACTCTCATCGCTTTTGTCTTATCCCTATCCATCTCGTCTGTGACCATTGCAATCGCATGGCTCACTTTCCGCCCACTCATCGGTTGCAGTCTGCTGCTCATTACCTTTGGAGCTATTTACTGGCTCAACCGACTTAAAAAGAACAGCGCTATCATACCTTAAGCTTGTACTTAGCCGCAACTCATCGTTAGATTTAATCCCAGCATGAGCTCTCCGTCAGACATAGAACAACAACTCATCAAGCTCGGCGCTCCTCCGTCGACCTTGGTCGAAAAGTTTATTCAAGGCTCCGGAGCTGGTGGGCAAAAGATCAATAAGACCTCCTCATGCGTCTACTTGAAACACCTGCCGACAGGCATCCAAGTCAAATGTCAAGGTGAGCGCTCGCGTGAGGTAAATCGCCAACTAGCACGCGTGGAGCTTTGTAAAAAAATCCAAGCACTCTACGACAATGCGGCGGCTGATAAAAAAAATGCGCGTGAGAAGACTCGGCGGGCCAACCGTCCTCGTTCACGCAACTCAAAGAACCGTATGCTGAAAGGCAAAAAGCAGAACGCACAAAAGAAAAACCTCCGGCGCAAGCCAGGAACTAGCGACTAAGTTCCATCTGAAAAGACTTCACACTCCTCACTTCCAACTCCACACTCCCTCCCATGCAGCAATACCTCAACCTTTTGCAAGATGTCCTAGACAACGGAGAAGAGCGGCGCGACCGCACGGGCACAGGAACTATTTCAGTTTTTGGCCGTCAATCGCGCTATGACCTCCGCGATGGATTCCCTTGTTTGACTACTAAAAAGCTGCACCTCCGCTCAATCATCCATGAACTTCTGTGGATCATCAAAGGCGACACCAACATTTCCTACCTTAAAGAAAATGGCGTCCGTATCTGGGACGAGTGGGCTGACGAAAATGGCGACCTCGGCCCGGTCTATGGCCAACAATGGCGCGCATGGAAAAATGAAGAAGGCGAGACGATCGACCAGATTGCACGCCTGATGCACGACCTCAAGCACAACCCGCATTCTCGTCGCCACTTGGTATCCGCATGGAATGTAGGGAAAGTGGACGAGATGGCCCTGCCACCCTGCCACCTCCTTTTCCAGTTTTACGTCCACGAACCCGCCGAAGAAGGTGGCAAGCCTGGCCTGTCCTGCCAACTCTACCAGCGCAGCGCTGACCTCTTTCTCGGAGTGCCATTCAACATCGCCTCCTACGCGCTCTTCACCATGATGATTGCCCAAGTTCTTGGCTACGAGGCTCGTGACTTTGTTCACAGCTTCGGCGACCTTCACCTCTATAAGAATCATCTCGATCAAGCCAAGCTTCAGCTGACACGCACACCACACAAACTACCGACTATGTGGGTCAATCCTGAGATCGACGATATCGACAAATTCACCTTCGACGATTTTAAGCTCGAAAATTACGAAGCCGACCCCCACATCAAGGCCGCGGTGTCAGTCTAAGGCACAAAAAACTCTATTTAAATATTATGAATCTTCAACGCAAAGGCTGTGTAGTCATCACTCTCGACGATGTTCAATATCGTTGGAAAGCATACTCCACAAAAAAAGGCACTGAGGTGCGCATCGCTTTCAATGAAATCGAAGGCGGTCAAATTCTCGTCGCTCAGGTCCCTAAGCTCTTCAACCTCAAGTGGGTGATGCCGATAATCGACTTTGGCCACGAAAATGGCTGGCTACCAGATGAAGAACACAAGCCTCTCTACATCCGCAAGATCAAGGAAAGCTTCCGCCTCCTCACCGCTGAAGAAGTGGTAGAAGCAACCTCACGTTAGTCGTTAATTTTAAGATCCCCCAATTCTAAGTGAGATTCTTCTTATCCAGGATTATCTGGATTCACAAAATATGACGCCTAAAGGGTAGCTCCGGTAACTAGCGATGATGATGCAGAAAAGTAAAAAAAGTAGAGCAAGGCGCATTTCACACAGAGATAAATATCTCTGTGTGAAATGAAACGAAGCTATACGCAGGTTTACTCTTC
>JBLHPP010000088.1:0-8989 GCA_047624385.1 Crocinitomicaceae bacterium | reverse complement strand
ACATTCCCTTCGATTCCGACAAGTGTTGACGATCTTTTAATCTCTAAGGGATTAGAGAATATGGCGGAGGTGATGCACCTTGGTACGGTGATTCGTTCATACCAGGCGGCGGATCTAGGCAATATATTACACACCAAACACCAGTACCAGTTCCATACTAGTTACCAGCCACCACAGTCGGTTGATGTGCCGCATATCGCCTCTTGGGTGTCGCATGAAATTGGCGGAATCAATCCAGTGTTACCTAACTGGATAAACATTGGTCAGCAGTTTGTAAGAGGAGAAAAAGAAGAGCTCAAACACTTTCATAGTGCTGGTTTTTTAGGCGCTCAGCATGGGCCATTTATTATCAGTGACCCCACGCAGTATCTGGGCAGTGTGAACCCACCTGCAGGGATGGATATTTCCCGATTTGAGAAACGTAACTCAGTGTACCGTGAGATGTTGAATAATAGCCCCTATGATGACGCGCTGAGTGGTTACCAGATAGAAGGGTTTCAGCGGTCTATGGAACAAGCCTACGCGTTGGTGAAATCTCCTTCGGCCAAGGCCTTTGATCTGTCACTAGAGGATGAAAAAACCCACAAGAGCTACGGTGATAGTAAATTTGCGAAAGGTTGCTTGATGGCGCGCCGATTAGTCGAGCACGGTGCCCGGTTTATCACAGTGAGCTCAGATTACGTTCCGTTCGAAGGATGGGACACTCACAAAGACGGCCACCGGACAGTGACTAAGATGAAGCAAAAAATTGACCAACCTATTGCACAGTTAATCAAAGATTTAGAGCAACGAGGTTTACTTGAACGGACCATCGTCTTTGTTGGGACCGAGTTTTCACGGGATTCGTTGATTGAAGGTCGCCAAGGGAAAACCGTTGGCGACCAATCTCAAACTCCCAATACGATGACCGATATATCCCATTACGGAATGCACCGGCATTTTACCGATGGTATTTCATTATTAGCTTTCGGTGGAGGATTTCAGCGCGGGTTGGTGTATGGGAAAACCGCCGATCATCGGCCCTGCAAAGTAGTTGAAAACCCGATAAAAATCAATGATGTGCATCAAACGATTTACCATGCGCTAGGTATCTCACAAGGCACCCATGCTATCACTGAACAACGACCATTCTACTCAACTCCTGACGGGAAAGGTGAAGCCAGAATGGCACTCCTAAAGCCTTCAAAAACATCCTAGTACCATTTAGACGAGAGATCTCGTGAAATACGATTGGCGCAGTGTGGCTGGGCAATACCGACTCATTTTATTTGAAGACGGAGCCAGCTTTCAAGAGCAATAAGCCAGCGCTCCGTCGCGTAGTGGAAGACGTAAAGGATTCAGCTAATCCCAGCTGGAACGCGAGCAAAAGCGTGACGGGCAACTCTCGATCGCAGCGGTAGCACGTTGCAAATCGCGCTACTTTGTAGAAAGGAGTGGAATACGGGGTCAGGACAGCTATCCTAGCGAGTGAGTGGAGCGGTACCGACAAAGAATATTTGCTGATTTTCGATCCATGTAGCCAGCTTAGGCGTGATGTTAGGGTGTAAGTTCATCAGAGTCTTCGTGGTTTTATTTGATTACTCGAAATCTATAGCTCGGTGGCAACTGTTAGATTTAGCGCCCAAGTGGTGTTAGCGCTTTTCGATACTTTTTTGCACGGTTTTGAGCTGCTTACTAATTCTGAAGTAAGCGAGCGCGAAGCCTGCGAGAGCGCCGACAATAAAGGTGAGGAAGAGCAAAAATGCTTGAGGCATCTCGATGCTAGCAAAGAGGATCTTGGTGGCGACCTGTTCTCTATTCTGAAAAATGATGATAGTCACCAGAGCGATGATGAAAATCAACGAGCCGAGACGAATTTTTTTAGCTGTAGTCATGGTAAGGTGAGGGGCTTAAATCCAGGCTTGAGGTTGGAGGTAGTGGTCGTAGAGCTTTGCTTCTGGGCTGTTGGGCTCAGGGTGCCAGTCGTACTCCCAACGCACGAGGGGAGGTAATGACATGAGAATTGATTCTGTGCGGCCACCAGACTGGAGGCCAAAGAGCGTGCCGCGGTCGAAGACTAGGTTGAATTCCACATAGCGGCCACGTCGGTAGAGTTGGAAGTCGCGTTCGCGTTTGCTATATTCTTGGTTCTTGCGTGCGGCTACGATTGGGCAATAGGCGTCAGTGAAGCTATCGCCAATGGAGCGCATGAAGGCAAAGGAGTCGTCGAAGCCGAGTTCATTGAAGTCATCAAAAAAGAGCCCACCTACTCCACGTGGTTCGCAGCGGTGCTTCAGATAGAAGTAATCGTCGCACCATTTTTTGAAGCGATCGTAAATATCAGCACCAAAAGGATCGCAGGCGTCCTTAGCAGTCTGGTGCCAGTGCTTACAATCGCCGTCGTTGCCGTAATAGGGAGTGAGGTCGTATCCACCACCGAACCACCAGATAGGCTCCGAGCCTTCTTTTTTAGCGCAAAAGAAGCGGACATTAGCATGGCTGGTCGGCACGTGCGGGTTGTGCGGGTGCATGACGAGTGAAACTCCCATGGCCTCGAACGAGCGACCTGCTAGTTCGGGCCGATGCGCAGTTGCTGATGCCGGCATCGAGGCGCCGTGGACATGGGAAAAGTTGACACCCCCTTTTTCAAAGATAGCGCCCTCAGTCATCACACGCGATCGGCCACCGCCACCTTCTTCACGTTCCCAAGAATCTTGGGCGAAGGTTGCTTTTCCATCAACTAGTTCGAGTTGGTCGCAGATGGAGTCTTGTAGACATAACAGGTAGGACTTGATAGCGTCGATGTCGATTGAGTTATTCATAGAGAGGCGCGCGGGTTTGCTTATAGCCTTTGATTGGGCCTGTCGTCAAAGGCTATTCCTACAATGGCAGTCAAAGGATACGTCACTTTTATTCAGGTCGCGGGACTACACTGGCATAGTCCTGAAATTATTAATTATGTATTGTTCATTCTTGATTGGACCGCCGCGACTCCCGCGCTACCACTTTTTGATATCCCCTGGGTATTCAGGGTTTTTGAGCGGTAGTGTAGCGTCGGTTTCTTTGAGCCAGCCATCGAGGTTTTTGTTGAGCTTTGCAGCGATCTCAGGCTTCGAGGAATAGAGGTTTTTTTCCTCAGATCCATCGACTGATAGATCAAAGAGTTCAGGGGCTTTTCCTGAGTAATAGCGGATGAGCTTATAGTCACCGATACGAACCACCGAGCCTGGTGAACCACCTTGGTTGCCCCAATGTGGGTAGTGCCAGTAAAGTGGGCGGTCTTTTTCTGGTTTAAGCAGGCTTTGGCCGTCGATGTGGATTTCTTCTAACAATGGTAGGCCGCAGGCATCGAGAGCTGTCGGGAAAATGTCTGTGCCAATAAAGAACTGGTCGCTAGTGCTTCCTGGTTTGGTTGTGCCGGGGATGCGTATGATCGTTGGGACTTTAGTGCCACCTTCATAGAGCCACCCTTTGCCGGTGCGCATTGGAAAGTTAGAGGTGGCCCATCCTTCTGAAGTTGAGAGCCCACCATTGTCTGAGGTGAAAACTATGAGTGTGTCTTCGTACTTTCCTTGTTTCTTGAGATTGTCGATCACTTTGCCGACGGCTTGGTCCATGGCTTCAACCATTGCAGCGTAGATCGCATGGTTTTGTTTGATGCGTACTTTGCGTGGAGCGTCGAAACCCCAAACTTGTTCATCGCTATGGTCGAGCTTTGCCGCCTTTGCTTTATATTTCTCAACGAGATCCTCGCGCCCAATCAATGGGGTGTGGACTGAGTAGAAGGAAAGCATGGCGAAGAAGGGCTTGTCTTTATCAGCATTGATGAAGCTGTTAGTCTCGGAAGCGAGCCTATCTGGGAGGTGCTCACCATTGGGCCCGTCTTTGAGCTTAGGATTGCCGTAAGGGGAAAAGTATTTCTTTCCACCGTATGGGCCGCCTTTGGTCCAGCCACCTTTATTGATGTCGAAGCCGTGATCTTCCGGCCACGATCCCTTGTGTCCTAAGTGCCATTTCCCAGCGAAGAATGTGCGAAATCCTTGAGCTTTCAAGGCCTCTGGGAGTGTGGTGAGCGCTGAGTCTAGCGTCTCAATGTAGGGAGCTGGAAGCACGGGCATTTTTTTCCAGCGCGGTGGAACTTTCTTTCCGGGTGCAGGATTGAACCCACCGAAGAAATCGGTATTTTTGGTGCGGGCTGGATGCCGACCCGTCATCAAAGCCGAGCGAGAGGGCGAGCAAACTGGACATGCGGCGTAGGCCTGGGTGAGCTTTAGCGAGTCAGCGCACAGAGAATCGAGATGCGGAGTGTCATAGAAATCTGAACCAAAGCAGGCGAGGTCACGGCAACCTAAGTCGTCAGCAACGATGAGTAGCACATTCTTTGGGGCTGCCAGCAAACTGCCGCAGATACTAAGAGTGAGTGCGAGCGTGAATTTTAGTTTCATATGTGAAGGTACGTTTTGAGTATGATAGATGTTACGGGAAATTTTTCTCGTGATTGCGAGTCTACCTGATGATAGGTCTTGTACCACTGTATTGGCCATTTGTGGAAGGCGATAAGAATCTAGTAGTTGTTGAACAGTAGAATGAGCATAAAACCCATCGCTTGACCAGGAGTATGGGGTGGGAAGTTAGATCTGTGAAGAACGAAAAAAGGCGACTCGTAGTTGAGTCGCCTTTTATGGATAATAGCCAGATTGTTAGGACTGAACCGCAATTGAGCGCTCGCCGCTATGGAGATAGTAATAGGCAATAGCTAAGGCTAGGTATGTCACAGGGAGAGCCCAAAACAACCCAATTAAGAGAGCAATGGCTCCACCAATTGTGATGAGAATGGAGACAAGCACTAAGCCAAATAAACTGAGCTTATTTTTGCGAGTGAGTTCTGCGCTGTAATTGAGGGATTCAATGATTCCTAGGTCTTTGTCGACGATAGCATGCATGAAAAACATGTAACGCAAAGCTAGGTAAACGCCAGGGAAGACGAGACATATAAGACCGACGCCAATGGCTATGGCATAGAGAATGTTGGCAACGTAGGCTTTAAAGACTTTACCCATACGCTGAGAGAAAAGTTGGGAGACACTAGCGTCTTCCCCTCTCGCTATACTGAGCATAAATGCGATAGCACCCAGTGTGAGAAATGTTTGAATGATTCCGAGAATGAACTCTAAGATTTTGCCAACTGGCCCAGTTTTTTCTTCAGCCATTTCATACATCATTTCGCTTGCTTCACCAAATGCTTCGTAGTCAGGAGAAATAGCAGTTTGTGGTCCATCAATAGCAGAACCTATTATTGAGAATACTACTGCTATGCCAAAAATGATTCCGCAGTAGGTGATGCATAATAGGAATATTTTGCCAAAATTGGCATTTGTGTGGCGTATTGCTTGTTGGAAGCAAAATCCGACTTTAAGTGGGATGGGTTCGACTGGGATTTCGTTTGCATCACTTGTTTGCGGAGTTTGATAGACTACTGAGCTAGGTGTCGCGTAGGGATTGACAGCTTCTCCGTCAGTCGGAGCAGCTGATGGTGCCGGGGTGGTTCCAGCTGCGTAAGATGGGGCCTGAATCGTAGCTTCGACATTACGAAAGGCCTCGACGTCTTGGGCTCGTAGCCAGTCGGCCATACCATCTTTCCAAACCATGGTGTCAGATGGGAGTGCGCCATTGAGCATTTGTGCAAGTTCGGCTTCAGAGATCGGGCCAGCTTGCTGTCCGTTGAGAGTGTAGTACCACATAGGCTGGAGTGTGGGGTGGGAAGTTAGATCTGTGAAGTACGAAAAAAGGCGACTCGTCACCGAGTCGCCTTTTGTGGATAATGGAATTATTAACTTATCGTTTTGAAACCAGACATCTTGTGGTGCGGAATTCGTCATTGAGCGCCCATACGCTTTCAGTTCGAGAGATTTGGACTAACACGACACGTCGAGAAGTGTGGGGTGGGAAGATCTTACTATTTCAGTAGCGCTAACCAGATTTTCTAGAGAGCTGCTCACTTCCTCCCAACCTCTGGTTTTAAGCCCACAGTCTGGATTAGCCCAAACCTTATCAAGAGATATGTGGTTTGTCGCTAGTTCCAGCAGATGCTTCATTTCGTTAGTAGACGGAACTCTAGGGCTATGAATATCCCAGATACCGAGACCGATTTCATTGGGGTATTCTTTCTTGGTGAATGTCTCAAGTAGGGCCATCTTCGAGCGACTCGCTTCAATACTTATCACATCCGCATCGAGTCCAACTATGGTGTCGAATATTGCATCAAACTGGCTATAACACATGTGTGTGTGAATCTGAGTGGAGTCATTCACACCAGAAGTTGTAATTAGAAATGAGTTTCTTGATTCCGCTAAATAAGCCTCTTGCTCATCGGCTCTCAGGGGAAGGCCTTCACGGAGAGCTGCTTCGTCTACTTGAATGATCGATACCCCAGATTTTTCAAGATCTAGCACTTCGTCACGAAGGGCGAGAGAGATTTGCTGGGAGATCTGAGTCCGTGGTAAATCATCTCGGTAGAATGACCATTGAAGAATGGTCGTGGCTCCAGTGAGCATTCCTTTTACGGGTTTGTCTGTCACCGACTGGGCATACTTCGTCCATTCCACTGTTATTGTTTTTCCAATGGTTTCAGATTGATTGAGCAGAGGTCGCCGCACGTCTCCCCATATGATCGGTGGTTTGGTACAGCGTGAGCCATATGACTGAACCCAGCCGAAGTCGCTGACAGCAAATCCTTCTAGCCCAGAGGCAAAGTACTCGACCATGTCATTGCGTTCGAACTCTCCGTGAACGAGTACGTCTAGGCCTATGGCTTCTTGTTGCTCGATACATTCGCGCGTTTTTAGTTGGAGGAATTTTTCGTACTGTCCGTGGCTGAGTTGTCCTTTTCTGAACTTGGCGCGCGCCTGGCGGATGTCATCGGTCTGGGGGAATGAACCTATGGTGGTGGTGGGGATGAGTGGGAGCTGGAGCTTCTCGCTCTGGACTTTTTGGCGCTGTACGAATGGTGGACGAGTAAGTTTTATGTTAGGTAGCTCCTTGTCAATTCGTTCACGAACGGCCGCAATGGAAGTGCCTGCTGCTTGCTGGCGTGTGAGCAAAGTTTGTCTATTTTGAGTGAAGGCGTCGTCGTTGCGCGATTCTGAGAATGCGCATCCGATTATTACAATTTCTTTGATTTTTTCTTCAGCAAAGCTAAGCCACGACTTGAGCTGTGGCTCAATGTTAGACTCAAGATCTAGAGAGTGTGGAACGTACTGCAACGAGCAGGAACTAGATACCCAGATACGTTCGTCTGGGAGGATTTTACGAATTTCCCCTAGAAAACCTGAACTAGCACTGAGATCATTTACCCAGATGTTACGACCATCAATAATACCAACTGAGAGTATTTTGTCGTATGTTAGGTAGCGTGCCGCTGTGAGGGTGTCTTCAGGTGCTGAGACGGCATCAATGTGCAGTCCGGCTACTGGCAGAGTGAGGGCGCGGTTGAGGTTGTTACCTAATTTGCCAAAGTAGCTCGCTAGAAGAATCTTGATATTCGGACACTCGGCGGCGAAGTGTTCGTAGGCGTAGGCGAGGGCGTCGCTCTGTTTCACGCTAAGGTCCGTGCTGAGAATTGGTTCGTCTATCTGCACCCACTCGACGCCTTCGAAGTTGAGTTGCTGGAGAAGTTCGGTGTAGAGCGGGAGGAGTTCATTGAGACGGTTGAGTGGAGATTTCTCATCACTCCCAGTTGCTGGGCGAGAGACGCTGAGCAGAGTTACTGGGCCGGTGAGGACTGGCTTTGGTTGGTGCCCTAGCGCTTTAGCTTCACGTACTTCAGCTAGGATGCGTGCGCTGTCGAGACGGAAGACGAGGGAGTCAGAAACTTCTGGGACGAGTATATGGTAGTTGGTATTGAGCCATTTTGTGAGTGCCAGAGCATGGTGTTGCTGATTGCCCCGGGCAAAGGTGAAATAGTCGCTTAGGCTGACAGGTCCACCGGCGTGGTCGAAACGCTCGGGGATGATGCCGAAGGTGCAGGCCATGTCGAGAAGTTGGTCGTAGAAAGAAAAATCGTTGGTAGCGACGAAATCGAGGCCGGCGTCTGCTTGTTGTCTCCAGTGACGCTGACGTAGGGTGCTAGCAGTATCTAGCAGCTCAGTTTCGCTGATGCTTTGTTTCCAGAATTTTTCGAGCGCCCACTTGAGTTCGCGCTGGGCTCCGATACGGGGATAGGCTGGGATGTGAGATGTGATTTTTTTCATGTCTGACTAGATCATGCTAGATAATACTGCATGAGCATAATGAAAGTTACTGCGTGTCATTATTATTGTCAGTAATGATGAATTATGTTGAGTGAGTGTATGAGTTTTTTAGAAATGCGTCATTTGGAGACACTCACAGCACTGGCTGAGACAGGTAGTTTGACTAGAGCGTCTGAACGTGTTTCTCTGACTCAGAGTGCTTTATCGCATCAGCTGAAGGCATTGGAAGAGGAGTATGGTGGTGAGTTGTTTGTCCGCAAGACCTCACCTATCCAGTGGACGAGATTGGGTGAACGACTATTAGGCCTATCTTATGACGTGAGAAGGATAGTTGCGGACGCTGAGCGAGATCTGAGCAAAATTCAGCAGGGCGTGGCTGGGCAACTCCGTATTGCAGTAGAGTGTCATTCTTGCTTTGACTGGCTGATGCCTGCTATGGATATTTTTCGGCAGGCTTGGCCAGAGGTCGAGATGGATCTTATTTCTGGTTTCCACGCAGATCCAGGTGGTTTGTTAGACGAGGGCCGTGCAGATTTGGTGATTATTTCTCAAAAATCGCGACGCAAGGACACGGACTTTTACCCATTGTTCCAGTTTGAGATGCCATGTCTGTTGGCAAATGATCATCCCTTGGTGCAGAAGGATTATTTAACAGCCAGAGACTTCGAGATGGAAAATCTGATAACATATCCGATTCCTGAGGAACGGATGGACATTTACAGGAAAGTCCTACGGCCTGGAGGAGTGACTCCTAGGGGTAA